>JAEYNG010000281.1 GCA_023412695.1 Planctomycetota bacterium
GCCGGGAAGCGGCCCGCCTCGGGGTGGGTGTCGAGCGCGTTGAGGTCGAGCACGCCGAGCTCGCGGGCGATGGCGTGGAGGTGCGGCGCGCCCGGGAGCGGCCGGAGGGTGATGGCGGCGCGCGGGACGGCGAGGCCGACACTCAGACCGCGGTCGAGGCTGTCGGCGGCGAGGCCGACGGCGAGGGAGATGGCGCGTTCGTTCTCGTCGGCGTTGGTCGCGCCGGGGAGGAGGCGGAGGACGATCCAGAGTCGTGCGGGCGCGGGGGAGGCGTTCTGCTTCACGAGCAGGCCGCCGCCGGGGCCGGGGAAGTCCATGTGCAGGCGGCGGGCCGAGGCACGCCACGCGATGCTGCGCGGGCTGTCGCCGGGGATGTACTCACGAAGGGCGAAGAACTCGTCGCCGGGGCCTTGGCGGCGCGAGGCGATCGCGGCGTCGCCGGTGCGGCCGAGCAGGTCGTTGGTGTTCGGCGGCGGCGGGATCGGCGCGGGGGTGATGACGGCTTCCTCGGGGTCGAGGTATTCGACGGTCTTGCGGATGAGGCCGAAGGGGAAGGTGGAGGTGAGGCGGACGCCGATGAGGCGGACGCCGCCGCGACGGAGCGAGGGCGTGTCGATGCGCGCGGTGACGGCCTCTCGCGGGCCGACGTGCGGGACGAAGACGACGGGCCGGTCGATGTGCGTGGTCCAGCCGTCGCGGCTGCCGGCGGAGTTGTGGCCGCTGCCCCCCCACCACCCGCGGGACGGCGGGATCTCCTCGAGGCGCATCGCAAAGGCGGGGACCCAGCGGTTGCGGTTGCGGAGGGTGTAGGCGAGGGGGAGGGGCTCGCCGGCGCGGGCGTCGGCGAGGGCGCGGCGTTCGATCTCGATGCCCATGAGCATCGTGCCGGAGAGGATGCCGGAGACGACCATCGCAGCGAGCGAGAGGCCGAAGGCCCAGAAGAGCAGGTTGTTCTGGCTGTTGAATGCGCCGATGGCGATGAAGACCGTCACGAGCATGTAGATGTAGGCGGGGAAGCGGAGGCGGTAGCGGCGGCGGACCTTCGGCGGTGCCTTGCGGGCGAGGCGAAAGGACCGGGGTTTGCGTGGAACGCGCGGCATTGGTCTAGCAACGCTACGCGGGCGGAGCGGGGGCGGTTTGGGTCGAGGGAGACGGTGAGGGTGCCGGCTTGCCGCATTCCGGGCAGCGAGGGTGTGCGCCGGCGTTCAGGCCGCGGAGGTCGTAGTTGCAGTGCGCGCAGTGGCCGCGGGAACGGCGGCGAGCGCGGCGCAGGGAAGCGATGCCGGCGAAGAGGCTGAACCAGATAGAGGCGTAGAGGGCGGAGTTGAAGACGAGGCCGGGCCAGAGAGGCAGGAAGGGGACGGCAACCGTCATGTCTTGCTTGGAGGATGGGCGGAGGCGACCGAGGTGGATCAGACCCTGGTTGTCATGGCTCCGATTGGAAGATGTCCAGTCGTCGCGGGTATAGCCCCAGAACGCGAGCATGGGCCAGCCGGCTTCGTACAACCCCCATGAACGAGACTTTGGGGACGGCGTGATCATTGACGGGGATTGAGAGTACTTCCGGCTTCGCACGGTTTGAAGATGAAGCTCTGCGCGATCTTCTGGCCCGTCAATCTTCTCATCGAAGAGGACCACTGAGGAAGAGCGCCAGAACGGCGACCGGATTCGAGCACCGACGTGATCGACAGCGAACTCGTGCGTCATCTCGCGGTAGTTTGAGCTAAGCGATCCGATGAGCGAAACGGCAACTGTGCTCATCTGGCCAAGCAACGCAAAAGAGCACAGACGGTAAAGTGCGCGACGGTTCACCCGTGCAGCGTAGCAGAAGACGTTTGATGAACGCAACAGTGAGCCCTTCCATGCGCGCGGCCCAAGCTTTCGCTCGGCGCTGTTGCGAATGTGGAGGCATGGCTCCCGCGCGTAGTCGGGCTCGTTGCCTGTGGCGGTGATGCCGCTGCGCGGGCGGGGCGGGGGCGGTTTTCACGACGCTCATGCTTTGAATCGCTTTCGAGAGCGCCCCGCCGCAACTGAGCGTCGCGACTTCTTCTTCAACCGGACCGACCTGCCATTCGGAGAACTCGGTCCTCCGGGCACACGCTTGCTCCTGCCGGTGCCTTGCACGGCACCAAGCTCGAACACGTCTCGGAGCGGATCGCCAAGGAGTATGCGATGCGCGGCAGCGAGATGAGCAGGAGCGTGGACAACAAAGCTGACGAGCACGCGTTGCGCATGCTCGTTATCCCAAGACTTTGACTCGCCATACAGCGCAGTGAGGTCGTATAGATCCGTGAGCCAATCGGTGAGATGGAATGCGGCCTCTTGTGCTTCTGGATCGCTCAAGAATGAACTGTGGCTGAGTGCCACGGCAATTCGCTTGGCAAGCGCCTGCTCAGAACGGATGCGGCGTCGTAAGTCGCTGCGCGTTGTCGAAGTAGTACTCGACTTGGACTTTCTGGCTGGCATGCGGCACAGTGTACGAAAAATGAAGCGAGCGTTCGCTCCCTTTTGTATACCACCTCTCCAGCCTTCTCCCAATAGGACGCCAGAGGGACTGCGCCATGCACCCGCCAGCCCCGCGCTCGGGGCTCTCTCGGTCTTGGAGAGGATGACTCCCGCGCGTAGTCGGGCTCGCTGACTGTGGCGGTGATGCCGCTACGCGGGAGGGGGAGGATCCGTCGGCCCAAGGGGCCGAAATGGCGTGGCGAGATGCACCGCCTTCGAGTGGCTGAAAACCACTCGCAACGACCGAGCGCCCAAGGGGCGAAAGCCGAGACGAGCGGCCGCGGAGATCGCCAGCACGAGGGCAACCCGGTGGACTCAGTCCATAGCGCGGTGCATTGCTCAGCGGGCGTAGTCGGGCTCGTTGCCGCGTTTCCACTTGATGTTGCAGCCGAGGCTGGGCATCTGCCGTTCGGGCGGGGAGGTGTTGGCGCGGAGGACGCGGTCGAGGGCGTTGCGGAGGTCTTTGCCGTTGGCCGGTATGCCCGCACGCGGGCGGGTGTCGTCGAGCTGGCCGCGGTAGAAGAGCTTGCCCGCGGCGTCGAACAGGAAGAAGTCGGGGGTGCAGGCGGCCTTGTAGGACTTGGCGACGGCCTGGTCTTCGTCGAAGAGGTAGGGGAAGGTGTAGCCGGCCTCGGCGGCTTCCTGCTTCATGAGCGCGGGGGCATCGTCGGGGTAGGCGTCGATGTCGTTGGAGCTGACGGCGACGAAACCGACGCCCTTGGGCCCGTAGTCGCGGGCGAGGCGGGCGAGCTCGTCGCGGACGTGTTTGACGTAGGGGCAGTGATTGCAGATGAACATGACGACCATCGCCTTCTTGCCCTTGGCGAGGTCGGAGGAGCGGACAAGCTTGCCGGTGACGGCGTCGGTGAGCATGAAGCCCGGCATGTTCGTGCCGAGGGGGAGCATGGTCGATGCGGTCGCGGCCAAAGGGGGAACTCCGTCAGAGTGTCTGGGGGATGGTGTTGGGATCGGCAGGTCGGGCCGCGGGGCTGCAAGAACGGGCCTTCATGAAGGCCGCGGGCGGATGGGTTACCATGGCCGTATATGGCGGCACAGGTGATCGACGGAAAGGCGTTGGCGAAGAAGCACCGGGACGAGATCGCGGCGCGCGCGGCGAAGCTGCGTGAGGCCGGGCGCCCGGTGCGGCTGGATGCGCTGCTGGTGGGGAGCGAGGACGATGCGGCGCACCAGTATGCGGACAGCCAGGCGAAGACGTGCCGCGAGCTGGGGATCGACTATGTGCTGCACTCGCTGCCGACGGGCGCGGGGTATGACGACATTGCCGGGCGCGTGCTGCTGCTGAACACGAAGGAGGAAGTGTCGGCGATCATGGTGCACCTGCCGCTGCCGGAGGCGGTGGACGCGTACTCGGTGCAGAGGTTGATCGCGCCCGAGAAGGATGTCGAGGGCGTCAACCCGGCGAACATCGGCAACGTCGTGTATGGGCGGTCGTCGCTTGCGCCGTGCACCGCGCTGGCGGTGATCAAGATGGTGGAGCACACGTGGGGCGGCGGGACGAGAGCGGATGGCCTGCGCGGGAAGCTGGCGGTGGTTGTCGGTGCGTCGAACCATGTCGGCAAGCCGATCGCGGTGCTCTTGATGCGGCTCGACGCGACGGTGGTGAGCTGCAACAAGTGGACGCCGGGGTTGGCGGACCTGACGAAGCGTGCGGATGTGGTGGTCGCGGCGGCGGGCGTGCCGGAGCTGATCACGCG
>JAEYNG010000283.1 GCA_023412695.1 Planctomycetota bacterium
TCCCGGGTGGCCGATCGGCTCGACTCGCAGCTGGTACGCACTGGCAGGCACGTCGAACACGACCCACGTCCGCCGGCCTGTTAAGACTCCGAGTTCCCTGGCGACGCGCAGATCGCGGGCAACCTGCGCCGCTGCGGCACGCCCGCGCATCGACGCCGTCGAGCTCAGCGATGGGATCGCGATCGCCGCCAGGATCGCGGCGACGGTCATCACCGCGACGAGCTCGATCAACGAGAAACCGCGCCCGGTTCCCCGGACGCGGTGTTGGTTGTAAGGCTGCCGGCCGTTCATGATTCCCAGCCGCTATTTGGCTCGTTCGCGTGCGGCGTGCACGCCGCGATCACCAGAGATGCTCGTTCACACCGTTCGTGGTGGTGTTGGCCCAGAACTTCCCTGAGGCCGGGTCGTAGTTCCAGCCCGCGTTGCCGGACACCGGCGGGGTCGCCGCCCACGTTGCCGACTGGATGGTGTTCGACCCGTTGTACGGGTTCTCGGGGACATTCTCCTGCATCACCGTTCCGAGCGTCTGGAGCTGCACCAGTGTGGGCCACGCGGCGGTGCCGTTCTGCACCAGCGCGTTGGCGTTGAAGTTGTGGATGCCCGCGCGGACCGCGCCGAGCGTCCCCTTGCAGGCCGACTCCTTGGCCTTGGCCGCGTAATCGAAATACTTGGGAATCGCGACACCGGACAGGATGGCCAGCACAACGATCACGACGATCAACTCGACCAGCGTAAAGGCGCGTGCCAGGGGGTGGCGAACAGCAATACTCATGTCTGGCTCCTCTTGCGGACCGCACTCATCGGACGAACGCCGATATCCTCGAATCGACCGGCCACCGGCTTGACTTGATGCCGATCACGCGGTTTCCCCTTTAACTGCATCAAATGGTTAAAGTCAGCCAACGAGCCGCACCATGTCCCACATGGGGAGGAAGATCGCCAGCGCAACCACCAGCACCACGCCGGCGATGCCCACGATGAGCACCGGCTCGATGACTGTCCCGAGGTTCTTTGTCAGGTGCAGCGTCTCGCGGTCGTGGTGTCGCGCAACGACCGAGCACATCTTGGGCAGCTGGCCCGATTGCTCCCCGGCCGCGAGCATCCGCCGCGCAAACATCGGTAGGTATGTGCAGTCGGCCAGCGTGTCGCTGAGCCGCGAGCCGGTGCGCACCCGCGCTACAAGCCGGTTCACATCCTCCGCAAGACTCGGCCGCCCCGCCGCTCCGCCCGCCAGTTGCAGCGCCTCGATCAGTCCGAGTCCCGACGCGAGGCTGACGCCCAGCACACGCGTGAAGCGTGACACGGCCAGCCCGATCAGGATCGTCCGAAGGTACGGCACGCGGTGCAGCAGCCGATCGATCGCCAGCTTTCCGCCGGGCGTCGCCCACATCTTCCGCACGCCGACCACGGCCGCAGCGCCCGCGAGCAGGTACACCCACCAATATGACTGGATCGACACGCCGAATGCCATAAGCGCACGCGTGAACAGCGGCAGCTCAAGCCCGCGCTGCTGGAACATCCCTGCGAACCGCGGAACGACAAACCCGATCAGGAATGTCAATGCCAGGGAAAGCGCACCGACGATGCAGGCCGGGTACATCAGCGCTCCCCGTACCATCTGCGTGGTTTCCTGCCCGCGCTCGAGCATGTCGGAAAGGTGCTCGAGCACCTTCGACAGGCTGCCGGTGCGCTCCGCCGCGCGGACGGTTTCGATGTACACACCGCCAAGCTCACGCTGGTGCGCCTCCATCGCCTGCGCAAGCTGCTCACCCGCGTCGATCCGCCGCGCGATATCCGTCAGGATGTCCTTGAACTTCCCCTCCGGCTCCTGCTCCGCGATCGTCTGCAGCCCCTGCCCGAGCGGGATCTGCGACGAGACGAACACGCCGAGCTGGTAGGTAAAGTGCGCGAGGTCCTTCGTCCGCACGCGCCCGCCGCGCCCGAGCAGTGATCGACGCTTCTCGACCGCTTGCCGGACCATCAAGGGCGTCAGCCCCATCGCCTGCACCTTGCGGTACGCCTCAACCTTTGTCGCGGCGTGTGTCACGCCCTCGCGCGATGCGCCGGACCGGTCCACCCCGCGGAACTCGTACGCCACCGCGCTCATGCCGCGGCCCTTTCGAGCATTGGGGGCGTACCAGCCGCCTCGACATCCGCCTCTGTCCGCTGGATGGCCACGACCCGTGCTACCTCTTCCAGCGTTGTCAGGCCAAGCCGTGCCTTCTCGATGCCGTCCTGCCACATAAGCCGCATGCCCTCGGATACCGCGCGCCGGCGCACCTCGTCCGCAGACTCCTCTCCCTCGATCGCACGCCGCACGCTTGGCGTCGTCCGCAGCAGCTCGTACACGCCGACACGCCCACGGAACCCGCTTGATGAGCACCGCCCGCACCCGGTCCCTGCGACAAAGCCCGACTCTCCCGGCGGGAGCGAGAAGAGGTTCTGGATCTCCGGCTTCGGCGGCGTCGGCCGCGAACAGTCCGGGCACGTCTTTCGCACCAGGCGCTGCGCGATGACTCCCAGCAGCGCGGCGTTCACGGCGAACGGCGGGCATCCAAGGTCTCGCAGCCGCGGGATGGCGCCGGCGGCGTCGTTGGTGTGCAGGCTCGAGAGCACCAGGTGCCCGGTCAACGCGGCCTGCACGCTGATCCGCGCGGTCTCCTCGTCTCGAATCTCGCCAACGAACACCACGTCCGGGTCCTGCCGCAGGATCGACCGCAACGCGCCCGCGAACCCCAGCCCGATCTCCTGATTCACCTGGATCTGCCGCAGCAACGGCATCCGGATCTCGACCGGGTCTTCGATCGTCATGATGTTCAGATCCGGCCGGTTAAGCTTCTTGAGCGCAGTGTACAGCGTCGTGGTCTTGCCCGACCCTGTAGGGCCCGTCACAAGGATCATTCCGTGCGGACTCTCGATCAGCCGCTCGAAGTCGCTCGCTTCCGCCGCGGGGAAGCCGAGTGTCGGGAAGTCCTTGATGTTCGCGCCCGAGGACAGCAGCCGGAGTACCGCGTTCTCGCCGCAGACCGTCGGGATGATCGACAGCCGGACATCCACGCTCCGCCCGCTGTGGTTGAAGCGGAACTTGCCGTCCTGCGGCCGGCGGGTCTGCGTAAGGTCGAGGTGCGCCATCACCTTCAGCCGTTGAATCAACCCGCTGTGCGCCGCGAGGCCCGGACCCTGGTGGGCGCGGAGCGTGCCGTCGATCCGGTACCGCAGGTGCAGCTCATGCTCGTCCGGGCCAATATGAATGTCCGACGCGTGGAAATCGAGCCCCTGCGCGATGATCTGGTTCACCGCCGCAACGATGGGCTCGCGCGCCGACGCGTCCTCGCCGTCATCAACGGGCTCGGCCCCGCCCGCGGCCCGCCGCCGCTCCGCCGAGTCGTCGCCCGTCAGCGAGTACGCCCGGTCGATCAGCGCCCGCAGAGCATCGGGCTCGCACAGAACCGGGTCCACCTCGACCTTCAGCAACGCGCGGAGCTGATCGACAGCCCGCAGATCGAGCGGATTCTCCATCCCCACCGTTACCGACCGCTCAAACACAAACAAGGGGAACGCACGAAGCGATTCCGCCGTGCCGCGCGAAAGCAGCCG
>JAEYNG010000286.1 GCA_023412695.1 Planctomycetota bacterium
AAACCGCGACTACAACAAGGGCCGCGACTGGGCGCAGGGCGGCGAGCCGAACAGGGGCGAGTAACCCCCCCCCCCCGGCCCGCCCGCCCGCCCACCCCCCTGCTTGCCCTCTGCTCATCTCACGCAAAGGGCTGACCGGTCACTTCATCCGCGCGAGCTCTGCCTCCGCGGCGATGTGGCCGAACATCATCCAGTTGGTCTCTTCGATCACGTTCTGAAACTCGTCCTTCGCGCCAGCGGCGTCTCCGCTGAGCAGCGCGGCCATGCCGAGCGCGTAGCCCACGGTCGAGGCGTCGAGCCGCCCTGCGCGGACGCCGGTGCGGAGGTCGTCGGCGGTGCGCTCGCCCTTGAACATGAGCAACGCGGCGTGATAGGAGACATTTTCGAGGATGGTCATATCGGCGCGGATGGGTTCGATCGCCGCCGCGGCCTCGGTGTCGAGGCCGAGCCGACAGAGCGTGAGGTAGTGCCAGTAGGTGGACGCGACGAGTGAGTCGTCGTTGTCGCGCCGGATCTCGACGCAGCGGGCCCACGAACGCTCGGCCTGGTAGAACTTGCCCTGGAGGTACTGCGCGAGGGCGAGGTGGTACCAGATGTTGGAGTGGTCGGTCGAGAGCGGGACGCCCGCGGCGTTGGGCGCACCGTCGGGCTCGATCTCGTCGATGGTGCCTTCGGCGAGTTCGGCGGCCTTGGTGAGGTCGCGCTCGGCGTGGTCGAAGCGGCGGACGGTGATGTAGCGGTGGCCGCGATGGCGCAGCAGGCGGTAGCTGGTGGGGTGCATCTCGACGCCGCGGCCGAAGACGTCGATCGCCTCGGCGTAGCGGTAGAGATACGCGAGCCTGCGGCCGTACCAGATGAGCGCCTGCTCGTTGGTTGGGTCCTTGTCAAGCTCGGCCCGGGCCGCGCGGAGGTCGGCCTCGAGCTCGGTGCGCCTGGCGAAGGTGATGGGCGGGGCAACAAAGACGCGGCCGTCGGTGAGCGCGCGGGCCTGACCGTCCCATGCCTCGGGGAGATCGGGGCGGGTGGAGGCGCAGGCGGTGCAGAAGAGGGCGAGGGTTGTCAGGGCGATCAGGCGGGTGGGCATGGGGGCAGGATACTCTCGGATTCGCTGATTGCTGGGGGATTGGAGCATTCTCATGGAGTTCATTGAAGCCAGAGACGCCAAGGTGTGGTGGGGCGAGTTGTTGGAGCGTGCGGCGAACGGCGAGCGCTTCCAGATCACCAAGCACGGCCGCCCGGTGGCAAAGCTGGTGCCGCCTGATGCTGTGCGCGACCCGGAGAAGATTGCGAACGCCGTTGCGCGCCTCAAGGGCTTTCGCGGGGCGTTCAAGGGCATGTCGCGTGACGAGCTCGCGGTGCTTAAGCATGGAGGGCACAGGCATTGATGCCATCGCGACGATGGAGCTGTGGTGCAGTGTTCGCGTGGCAGGCGCGGCCGGGCAAAGTACACTGTGAGCGTGATGATCCGCCAACGAGTCAAGTCAGTGTTCATCGCTTCGCTCGCCGGGCTGTGCGGACTAGCGGCCGCGGGGTGGCTGGCGAGCGGGTGGTGCTGGTTGAGTTTCCAATCCTCGACCTTTAGCTTGGACGCTGACCGTGGAAGACTCGCCGTCGACTTGTTCCCGCAAGGACAGGTCACAAGCCACCGTCCAGGCTGGTCGAATGGACGGAATCCCGGTCCGCCGCGATGGTCGATCTGGATTCCGAAGCGATACAGCGATACACAGTCCACCATGTACGTTCTGCCGTTGTGGCCGGGAGTGGTGATCCCGGCAGCTCTGGCGGGGTTTCTCTGGCGTCGCCAAGGTCTTGCCCGTCGGCGCATGCGAGCGGGCGAATGTGTGAAGTGCAAGTATGACCGGCGGGGCTTGAGCGACGGCACACCGTGCCCCGAATGCGGGTCTCCGTTGTATTGACAGGGGAGGAGAGTTACTGGCCCGGCTGTATAGCCCGTGATATACTGCACTGTTGTGACGCCAGAAAGGAATCATGCCATCAGAAGTCGCATTCCGGGATCTTCGACAACTCCTTGAGTCGCACGGCTACGCCCTTGCCCGCGTCTCAGGCTCACACCACATCTTCACCAAGCCCGGGTGTTTGCCGATCTCGATCCCCGTTCACAAAAACAAGGTCAAGCACGTCTATGTCCGCAAAGCGAAAGCCATCTGTGAAGGCAAGCACCCGCGCCAAGGCGATTGACGCACCTTTCGACGCCGCGGTGCTCAAGCGGGCCCGCACGATCGCGGAGCAGTACCGTCTCGTCATCGAGCGCAACGAGGACGGCGGATTTGTCGGCCATGCGCTGGAGTTTCCAACCGCGATGGGCGATGGCGCGAACATCGCCGAGTGCGCGCGGGCCGTGATCGAGTCGCTCATGGCCGCGATCGCCACGATGCTCGAAGCGGGCGAGAAGCCACCGCTTCCAGCTGCGGCAGGACGGCGACAGCGCCAGCTCAACATCAGGCTGACGGAGGAAGAGAACCTGCGGCTCGAAGAGGCCGCGAGGCAGCAGGGATTCCGCGGTGTGTCGGACTACGTGCGGTTCGCGGCGTTGTCGCGGGCGGGCTGACTGCTACTCGTCAATCCCCAGATCCCGCTTGGTGAACAGCGATTCGAAGCGGATCCCGGCCTCGGCCATGTTCTCGCTCGCGCCCTCCTGCCGGTCGATCGTCGCAATGACACCGACAACCTCCGCGCCGAGATCCTTGAGCACCTTCGCGGCCTCGAGGGCCTGCCCGGCGGTCGTCGCGACATCCTCCAGCAACACGACGCCCTCGCCCTTCTCGAGCTTGCCCTCGAGCTGCTTGGCGGTGCCGTAGTCCTTCTTCGAGTTGCGGATGAACACGCACGGCAGGCCGGTCTCGAGGCTCGCGGCGGTCACAAGCGGGATTCCGCCCAGCTCCGCGCCGGCGAGGCGCGTGACCTTCTTGCCCGCGGCTTTCTCCATCGCGGCGATGCGCACGGCGAAGAGCTTGCCCAGCTCGCGCAGCACCTCGGGCTTGGTGGAGAAGAGGTACTTGTCGAGGTAGTAGCTGCTGGTGCGGCCGGAACGCAGCGTGAACGTGCCGCGGAGGAGCGCGAGGTCGGCGATGGCCTTGGCGAGTTGGTCGCGGGTCATGGGGGAGTGTAGGGAAGAGAGCAGAAAGCAGAGAGCGGCGATCAGTCGCGCTAAGCGGCGTACGGAAGTGCCCGGCTGTTTACTGCTCGCTGATTTCTGTCCGCCTCTACAATCCTCCATGGACCCGGACGACGATGTCTGTCTGTGCTTCCACGTGCCGCTGCGGAAGATCCGCACATACCTGGCGCGTGAGGATCCGCCGGTGGCGAGCCTGATCTCGGAGTGCCTTGGCGCGGGCACGGGGTGCCAGTGGTGCGTGCCCTTCCTCAAGGCCCTGCACGCGCAGCACCAGCGCGGCGAGGTGCCGGACCTGAAGGTCTCGCCGGAGCAGTACACCAAGGCGCGGCTGGGCTTCCACAAGTCCGGCAAGCGCGACGAGGGCGTGCTGCGTCAGGCTGGGGCAGAAGAGGCAGGCGGGATAGGGGGGACGAACAGGGCGGGGGGAAGCGAGGGGCCGCCGGCTCCGCCGACAGGCCCCGCCGCGCCCTGACCGCCCAACGTCCGGTCAATCGCTCCCGCGCTGCGTGCGGCCGCGGCCGGCGGGCGAGAGCGCGAAGTACAGGTGGATGGTCAACGCCGCGGCGAGCAGGACGGCGACGATCTTGTGCCACACAAGCCCGGGCAGACCGAGCGCGGCCTGCGGGGCGACAAGCCAAGAGAACACCGCCCACGCGATACTGACCAACAGGACGACCGCCAGAACGGCGTTGCGCCTCTCGTGCATCCGGCACCTCCATCCCTGCGTCATGGCAGGTTGGGAACCCTGGCGGCGATACGTGGCCGCCACACAATGGCCGGACGGCGGCGAACCGCGGCCGGGCCATGCATGAGATGCAAGCGTTATCGGGCGGAAACCCCAAGTTCCCCACAACTTTTCCAGAATGATTGCGCACAAAAAACACCGGGCGTCCACATGGGAGGCCCGGTGTCGTTGGGTTCCTTGGCGATGAGACGTTCGAAGCGGGGGCTTCGGGCCTCGTCGGAGGGGGTTTACTCGTCGAGCTTGCGGAGGCTCAGGCCGTACTCGACGAGCTTCTCCTTCACCTCGCTCAGCGAGGTTGCGCCGAAGTTCTTGACGCCCATGAGCTCGGCCTCGGTGTGGCTGACAAGGTCGCCGAGGGTCTGGATATTCAGGAGCTGGAGGGCCTTACGGGCGCGGACGGAGAGGTTGAGGTCCGAGACGGACTTCTTGAGCATCTGCTCGTTGCCGCTGCCGCGGAGCTGATCGAGGATCTTGCGGCGGGCCTGGCGGTGGGCGTCCTCGACGCCCTGGCCGAGGCGCATGCCCTTGCTCGCGAGCATCTGCTTGATCTCGAGCAGGCTCGACTCGCCGAAGTTCTTGTACGCGAGCAGCTCGGCCTCCGTCGTGCGGAGGAGGTCGCCGAGCGTGCGGATGTTCATCTTCTTGAGGCAGGTGCGGGCGCGGACGGAGAGCTCGAAGTCCGTCACCGGGATGTCGAGCATCGCGTTGCGCTTGACCTTGTCGCGGTCGATCTCCTCGTCGATGACCATCTCGCGGCTGGCCTGCACGTCCTTCATATAAAGGCGTGCGCGCGGGTGGTTCGGCGCGGTCTCGAGGACCTGACGGAGGCAGCGCTCGGCGCGGGCCGCGTCGCCCATGTCTTCGTAGAGCACGGCGAGGTTGATGAGCGCGTTGATCGGGGCCGGGCGCTGCTCGATGGCGCGCTCGTACATCGCGAGGGCCTCGTCGTCCTCGCCGGCGAGGTCGAGCTGGTAGGCAAGCTTGAAGAGCATGTGCGGGTTGGGGTCCGCGGCGACCGCCTTGCGCAGCTCAACAATCGCGGTCTCGCGGTCGCCGGCGTCGAGGGCCTTGGCCGCGGTGTCCGCGTGCACCTGCGCCTGCTTCGCGTTGCGCTGGGCCTCGCCCGCGCCGATCACCATGTCCAGCACTTCCTGCTTGGCCATCCGGGGGAACTCCATGGTTGGGGAGAAATCTGGGCGGGAAGTCTAGGCGTGACCGCATTCGAGTGCTTCCCGCATGTACTCCTAACGCCGTTCTGACACTACTCGCGGGGGCCTTCCATGACGCCATCCACCGGCCCGGCCGCGGCGAGGACCTCGCGCACGGTCGGGGCGCGGGCCTGACCCGGCTCCGTCGGCGCACCGGGGGCTTCGCCGAAGGCACGGGCCTCGGCCGCGTCCGGCGCGTCGTCGTCCTTCACGAGCTTGATGGACTTCCACTTGCCCGAGATGAACCGCACGCTGACGGCCAGGCCGAGGATCATGATGTACGCCGCGGTGGCGATCCACGGGCCCATCGAGCCGAGCTGGGGCTGGTAGTGGACCATGTAGGTGCCGCCGCCGAAGAGGAACGTCCACGCGAGGATGAGCGTGGCGACGCCGGGCCAGACGGTGTCGCCCGCGCCGCGGAGCGCGCCGATGAAGGTGATGCCGAGGGCGTCGAAGACCTGGAAGATCGACGCGGCGATCATGACCATCGAGCCGATCTCAACGAGCTTGGCTGCGTGCTCGGGGGTCATGGAGGAGTCGATGAAGACCTCGATGGCCTCGCGCCGGAAGATGATCATGAGCAGCGCGCAGGTGGCCATGTAGCCCATGTTGAGCGCAAGGCCCAGCCACGCGCGGTTGGCGGCGAGGTCGGGCCGGCCCATGCCCATGCACTTGCCGACCTGCGCGGTGACGGCGATCGAGAGGCCGACGGCGGGCATGAACGCGATGTGCATGTAGCGCATGGCGATCCAGCCGGCGGTGTTGTGGGTCGTGCCGAAGTGGCCGACGAGCGCGGACATGAGATAGGCCCAGCAGACGATCTCGTTGACGAACATCATCGCGCCGGGCCAGCCGACGCGGACGATGTCCTTGGCATGGGCCAGCGAGAACCGCCACGATGTGCGCGTGGCGAACTCGCGGGCGTAGCGGGCCGACAGGAACACGGCCATGGGGATCACAAACTCGACAGCCGAGCCGAGGACCGTGGCGATCGCCGCGCCCGTCACGCCGAGGGCGGGGATGCCCAGCGACGCCGAGAGCGAAGCGGTCGCGCCGAGGAAGCCGTCGACCGGCCCCATGCCCGTCGGCGCGGGCGCGGTGGGGCCATAGATAAGGAAGGCGTTGGCGACGATGTTGGTAACGTTGCCCGCGAGCGCGGCGATGAACACGATCGCGGGGCGGTGCATGCCGTAGAAGTACTGCGAGATCGCGCGGGAGCCGAGCGTCACGAGCGAGCCGAGGATGAGGATCCGCGCGTACGACGTCTCGAGAGAGACCAGCCGCGTGTCGTGGTTGGTCAGGTGCTCGAAGGCGTAGCCGATCGCCGCGGCGAAGGGGAGCATGATCGCGACCCAGGCGATCAGGCTCATCCACAGCGCGCTCCAGGCGTAGGCGGTGCCGCGTTCGGCCTTGCCGGCGCCGAGGTTCTGCGATACGAAGGTGTTGACGACGGTGATCAGGCCCATCATCCCCGAGACGGGGACGAAGGACCAGACCATGCCGTTGCCCTGCGCGGCGATGTACACCGGGTCGGGGCCGCTGCGGCCGCCCATGAGCGCATCGACGAACTGCATCGCCGTGTAGGAGGACATCGTCGCGCCGACAGGCGCCGCGCCGGAGATCATCTCGACCCGCGGG
>JAEYNG010000304.1 GCA_023412695.1 Planctomycetota bacterium
GCCGTACTCCATGCGGAGGGCGAGGAGCGCGCGGAGCACGCGGCCGCCGTCCATGGGGAAGGCGGGGATCATGTTGAAGACGATGAGCGCGATGTTGATGAAGGCGAGCGCGGCGAGGAAGCCGACCACGCCCTGTGTTGCGAGCGCGGCGGAGGGGTCTGCGCCGAGGAAGACGGCGGCGGCGACGATGAGCCCGAGGATCGCGGCGATGACGAGGTTCACGGCCGGGCCCGCGAGGGCGATCCAGAGTTCCTGGATGGGGTTGCGGGGGTTTCGCTCGAGCCGAGCGACGCCGCCGATGGGGAGGAGGACGATGTCGCGGGTCTTGACGCCGTAGCGGCGCGCGGTGAGCGCGTGGCCGAACTCGTGGAGGAGGACGCAGGTGAAGACGGACAGGATGAGCGCGACCTGCACGGCGGCGTCGGTCGCGCGGGTGGCGAGGTCGCCCTCGGCCATGAGGCGTGCGGCGGCGAGCGCGGCGGGGAGGAGGAAGAAGGTCCAGTGGACGTAGACGCCGATTCCGGCGAAGACGCCGAGTCGGAGCGAGCCGCGCAGGGGCGGTGCGTGTGCGGGCATGGGTGAGTTTAGTCTGCGCGCGGGTTCGCTGTCCGCGCGTCAGGGTTGCGCGTGCGAGAATGAAGCGCGGGTGAGGTCGATGGTGGAATGCGGTTCACCGGGCGCAGCGGATGCGCGGAGGTAGACAGTGGGCGAAGCACGCCAATCGGCGGGGAGCTGCGCGGACCAGGCGGTGTGGTCGGTGGCGGCGGTGATCGTGCGTGTGCCGAGGATGAGCTCGACGGTGGTGTCGGGCGAGCATTCGCCGCCGATGGTGTCGTCGGTGGCGGTGGTGATAACAACGAAGGGGCCGGAGGCCTTGCCGGCGAGCCAGCGGTGGAACGCGGTGAGCGCGTCCAGGCTGCGGTCGTCGAGCGTGGATTGCGCAGGGCCGGTGACCATGTCGCGCACGGCGCGGATGAGGTCGTCATCCGACTTCAGCTGCGCGAAACCGTCGCCGTAGAACATGCCGAGGGGTCCGTGGCAGTTGGCGCAGGCGCGCTCGAAGAACGCAATGGGCGCGACGGGGGGCGGAGTCGCGAGTCGGAGCGAAGATGTTTCAGGCGCGGGCGACGGGGTGCTGTCGGCGCAGCCGGCGAGGAACGTGAGGATCAGGATGAGCGCGGGGCGCATCACTTCTTGCCTACGAAGCGGAGGCGGTAGATGCGGCCGGGCTGGTCGGCTGAGAAGAGGATGGAGCCGTCGGGGGCCTGGACGCAATCGACCGGGCGTGCGTGGACGGTGGGGGAGATGCGCGCGTCGGTGGGCCGTTCGATCGTGCTGACGAGGGTGAGCTGGCCGTAGGGCTTGCCGTTGTCGAAGAGGACGCGGGCGATGCAGTAGCCGACGGGCTGGGTGCTGTTCCACGAGCCGCGGCAGGCGACGATGGCGTCGCCGATGTGGTCGGCGGGGAGCGCGCCGGGGCCGGGGGCGGCAGGGGCTTCGACGAAGCAGAAGGCGTTGGCGGCCCAATGGGCGGGGATCTTCCACTCCGGTGGCAGGGTTTCGGCGGCGAGGTCGAGCAGATCGGGGTGGTCCCGGTGCTCGTGGCGGGGAACGCGGTCGCCGCAGAAGAACGGGTGGCCGTAGAAGCCGCCCTCGACGTATTGGTTGAACTCGTCTGGCGGGTTGAGGTCGGTGATGGCCTGGCGGCCCTGGTACTCGCCGAGGGGCGCGCCGAACCAGTCGCCGCCGTGGTCAACGCCCCAGACCTCGCTGGTGCCGGGGCGGAGGCGGAGCTTTTCGTTATTGCGGATGCCGGAGGCGAAGAGCTTCTTGCCGGAGCCGTCGAGCGCAAAGTGCCAGATCTTCTGTCGCTCGGTCTCGCGCTGGTCGGAGATGTTTCCGCTGTCGCCGATTGAGGTGTAGAAGCCGGTGTCGGTGACGAGGAGCGAGCGGTACCAGTGCGCGCCGCCGCGGGGCAGCTCGCCCTCGGGGATGACGTCGGTGATCTGGTCTGCCTTGAGGTCGTTGTCGGTGTCCTTGGCGCGGGCGATCGCACCGGAGGTAGAGAACCAGAGCTCGCCGTTCGCGAAGCACAGCCCATGGACGCTGGGGCGGCCAGAGACGAAGACCTCGCGGCGCTCGAAGACGCCGTCGTTGTCCTCGTCGCGCAGGGCGATGATGTCGCCGCGGGAAGGGCGGGAGACGTAGAGCGTGCCGTTGTCGTCGACTTCGAGGAAACGTGCGCCGGGGAGCGTCGGGACGGCGAGGGTGACCTCGTAGCCGTCGCGGACGGCGAAACGGGCGATCTCGTCGCCGGGGCGGGTGGCGGTGGCGCCGGGCTGGGCGGCGAGAGAAGCGGCGAAGACGGATGCGATGAGGCCTGGGATCACCGGGTGTTCTCCTTCGGTGCGGCGGCGCGGAGGTGGCGGGCGAGGAACTCGATGATGTCGTTGATGGCGGCTTCGTCGATCGTTGTTTCGATCTCGCCACTCTCGTCGATCGCGCCGCTGATGGCGGGCTGCAGTCTGCCGTTGAGGTTGTCGTAGAGTCGGATGACGGACTCGATCCCCTGTCGTGCGCCGAGCGAGCCCTGGATAGCGGGGAGGTTGTCGGAGGCGACGAAGCGTGCGTCCTTGCCGCCGAGGATGGCGAGAGCGGGCTGACGGAGGATGGAGAAAGCGGCGCCGGGGTCGAGCGCGAGGTTCTTCTTGAACTGCGGGGTGTTGATGATGCGGAACTGCTGCTCGGCGAGGCCGCGGATGATGTCGGGGGCCGCCTCGCCGAGCTGCTGCCGGCGTGCGGCACGCTGCATGGTCATCTCGGCCTCAATGGCCTCGATGACGTCGGGCTCGGGCGCGCCGGCGACGAGGAGCTGGTATTGGCGGATGAAGCTCTCGGCGCGGCGATTGACGAAGTCGGGTGTTTCGCCCTCGCGCACGAGGGCGGCGGAGAACTCGCCGCGGAGCTGCTCGACGCCGGTGACGGCCTGCGGCGCGAGGAGGACGACGCATCCGACGGCGTCGCCGAGCTGATTGGCGGCGAGGGCGGCGGCGACCGCGCCCTCGTTGAGGCCGAGG
>JAEYNG010000320.1 GCA_023412695.1 Planctomycetota bacterium
GCTGGGAATGGTGCGCGCACGTCGCCGGCGACACGGATCGCGCCGGCCAGGTTGAGGCACAGCAGTCACCTTCCACAGGCGCAGGAGGCCGCGGCAATGAAGATCGAAACTTGGACCGTCGAGCGGCTCAGGCCCTACGAGCACAACCCGAGGAAGAACGATGCCGCGGTCGAGGTCGTCGCCCGCAGCATCACCGAGTACGGGTTCCGCCTGCCGATCGTGGTCGATGCCGATGGCGTGATCGTGATCGGTCATACCCGGCTGAAGGCGGCGCTGCGGCTTGGGCTGACCAAGGTCCCGGTGCACGTGGCCAGGGACCTCCCGCCCGAGCGGGTGAAGGCGCTTCGGATCGCCGACAACCGCAGCCACGAGATCGCCGAGTGGGACATGGAACTCCTGCCGGTTGAACTGGCCGGCCTCCGGGACATGGGCGTCGATCTCTCGGCTCTCGGTTGGGACGACACAGACCTGTCGGCGCTCTTGGCGCCAGTGGGCACGGTTGGGCTCACTGATCCTGACGATGTCCCCGCCCCGCCCGACGCGGCCACCACCAAGCCGGGCGACCTGATCATCCTCGGCGGCGCGGGGGGCCACCGGCTGCTTTGTGGGGATAGTGGAAGCGTGCAGGACCTCGACCGTCTGCTCGATGGCAAGTCCGTTCACCTGGTCAACACGGACCCGCCGTACAACGTGAAGGTCGAGCCGCGGAGCAACAACGCGATCGCGGCGGGGCTCTCGTCATTCCAGGCGAGCAACACCAGCCCCAAGCACCATCATCAGGACATGGACCTTGCGCGGCACCCCGAGAAGGCCAAGCCGACCGGCAGGAAGCTCCGGGCCAAGGACCGCCCGCTCGCGAACGACTTTGTCAGCGACGAGGCGTTCGATCAGATGCTCGACGCCTGGTTCGGCAACATCGCGCGGGTCCTCATCCCCGGCGGGGCGTTCTACTGCTGGGGCGGGTATGCGAACGTGGCCAACTACCCGCCGGTGTTCAAGCGTCACGGGCTGTACTTCAGCCAGGCGATCATCTGGGACAAGATGCACCCGGTGCTGACCCGCAAGGACTTCATGGGGGCGCACGAGTGGTGTTTCTATGGATGGCGCGTGGGGGCAGCCCACCGCTTCTTCGGCCCGGCCCACGTCCCCGCCCTCAGGCAGGTGAAGAAGGTCAACCCGCAGTCGATGATCCACCTGACCGAGAAGCCGGTCGAGCTGGCCAAGCGCGCCATCGAGTATTCATCCCGGCCCGGCGAGCACGTGCTGGACCTCTTCGGCGGATCGGGCTCGACGCTCATCGCCTGCGAGCAGACGGGCAGGCCGGCGTTCCTGATGGAACTCGATCCTTTGTACTGCGACGTGATCGTGCAGCGGTGGGAGGCCTTCGCCGGGAAGAAGGCCGAGCGGGTTCCCGCGGCGATGGCGGTGCCGCCGGCGTCGAACGCTCACGCCGAAGAGAAAGCCGCGGCTCCTGCTGGAGGCGCGGCGAGGGGAAGGCGGTGATGGCGTACGCCGTCAGTCTTCGCGATTGGCCTTGGGCGTGTACGTGCACCCGCACATGCTGCACGTTACCTGCGCGCCGTCCTCGTCCCACACGAGCATGTCGGCCCGGCGCTCCTGGCACAGCGGGCAGGCGTCCTGCGGCTCAACGAGGTTCGAGTCGTCCGGGATCATGGCTTCTCCTGAAAGCTACCAGATTGCTCGGGTGGGTAGCGGTCATCCGCCAGCGATGGGCCGTCGTCGTGGACCAGCGCCTCGGCCGCGGCGACGGCGCATTCAAGCCCGTCCCACTCTTCGCTGGTGACCATGCCGTTTGCGCGGGCTTCGAGCAGGGCCTGCGCGGCGGCGAGGAGGCGGTTGAAGGCGGCGTTCATGCTTCAGGCCTCCTTCCGGCTCGTGGGAGCCGCGTGGCTAGTCGCCACGAACACCCCGCGGTCGTGCTTCTTGAACCGGGCCTTGGTCCCCTTGGCGGCGATCTCGCGGATGATGGCGGCGTAGAGGGTCGCCTCGGGCGTCTTGCCGCCGGGGCTCTTCCAGAGGCCCTTGGCCTCGATCGCGGTGATCATGTCGCTTGCGCGCATCGGCTCCTTCGAGTCGGCGAGGACCTTGGCGGCGGCGTCGAGGACGCCCATCCGCTTAGGCTTGCGGGAGATTTCGTCGCGCTTCGGCCGGTCCTTCTTGGCCGCAGCGGCCTTCTGCTTCTTGGCTTCCGCAGCCGCCTTGCGCTTGTCGGCGGGCGTGGTGACGGGAGGCGGGGGCGGGGGGGTGGTCTCGGGGTCGAAGCCGTCGCCGCCCGCCGGCGCCGTCTCGTCTACGGGCGCGGCCGGGGCGGGCTGCTCTTCGAGCCGCTCGATGCGGTCCTGGACCTCCTTGATCGCGGCCTTGCGCGCGCTGCTCACCGCGCCCGCCGCCTTGGCAATCTCGGCCTTGGCGGACTTGCTGCTGCCGGACTTCTTGCTGGTCTTCTTCGGTGCCATGTTCGGTTCCTTCTGTCTGTGATGCATGCATCCCGGCGCACGCTGCGCCGGGCGAAATCGCCCGCCGC
>JAEYNG010000323.1 GCA_023412695.1 Planctomycetota bacterium
GTCAAGCTCCAGCACATCCGTCTGGGTGGGCGGGTCTATACCCGCAGTGACTGGCTCGAAGAGTTCGGCAAGCGGCTCGCCGAGGCCGACGTGGCCCACTTCGACGCCCGCGCCGAGACCCCCCTTCCTCCCCGCGACCCGGCCTACGGCCCGCCCTCAGGCCGCCGTGGCCGCAACAAGACCAAACCCGCCGCCGCTAATCCGTCCCGCAACGCCGAGATCGAGCGTGCGCTCGAGGAGGAAGGCCTGTGAGCACCATTAACACACTCATCGCCACGGCCGGCGGGGACGGCTCGGGCAACCCGCTGCTGGACGAGGCGCTGCGCCTGGCCCGGCTTGGGTACTTCGTGTTCCCCTGCAAGCCGGGCACCAAGGAACCGCTGACCAAGAACGGCTTCAAGAACGCCAGCCGGGACGAGGAGGTGATCTGCGCCTGGTGGGCCAAGTACCCCAGCGCCAACCTCGCCGTCTCGACCGAGTGCATGCTCGTTTTGGATGTCGATGGGCCTGACAACCCCTACCTCGCGGTGGATGGGCGCGCCGCGACAGTCGAATCGTTCCCGCAGTCGGTGACGCCGCGCGGCGGGCATCACTACTGGATGCGCCAGCCGACCGGGGTGAGCGTCCGCAACAGCGCGGGTAAGCTCGCCGAGCACGTCGATACCCGCGGCGACGGCGGGTACGTCGTGGTCGCGCCGTCGGTCGTCAACGGCAAGGCGTACGAGTGGCAGGTGCCGCTCAACATCGGCCCCGAGTCGCTCCCGCCGGCACCCGAATGGCTCGTCAAGGAGTTGTTGTCAGCCGAGGACCGGCCCGCCAAGCGGCGGTCCAAGGGGGCGCTTACCGAGGGCTCGCGTAACTCCGAGCTGACCAGCATCGCCGGGCGGATGCGGCGACGAGGCCTGAGCCAGGAGCAGATCGCCGCCAAGCTCGCACAGGTCAACGAGCACCAGTGCGTCCCGCCGCTCCCCACGGACGAGGTCGAATCGATCGCGGCCAGCGTGTCACGGTACGAGCCCGACGAGCCATCCGGCCGCCGCCAAATCGTTGTCGCCCCCGACGAGGCGCGGGTCGCCGACGAGGTGATCCAGGAACTGGTCAAGGACCCGGAGATCTTCCGGCGCGGGACGCGACTGGTCCACGTCATGCGGAGCGAGCGCAGCCTCGACGGCACTGGCGGCGAGCTGTACATCGCGCAGCTGCCGATTCCCTCCCTCAGGGAACGGATCAGCCGTCTGGTCGAGCTTGTAAAGATCAAGCCTGACGGCGAGGTGAAGGTCGTTCATCCGCCGGGCTGGCTGGTGCTCGCGATCGACGCCCGCGGCCGGTGGCCGGGGGTGCGCGAGCTGATCGCCGTCAGCGATACCCCGATCATCCGCCCCGACGGCAGCATCCATCAGTCAGCGGGCTACGACCCCGAGACCGCGGTCCTGTTCGACCCGGCAGTCGATTGGCCGATGGTCCCCGAGCAGATCACCGACGACCACATGCTCGCGGCGGGCAACGACATCATGGAGGTCGCATGCGACTTCAGGTTCGTCGCCGACTGTCATAAGGCGGCCTACCTCGCGTCCCTTCTGACGGTCGTCGGCCGCTACACGTTCTCCGGTCCCGCTCCCCTGTTCCTCTTCGAGGCCAACGTGCGCGGGGCGGGCAAGACGCTCCTGGCCCAGACCGTCGCGGTGATCGCCGCGGGGCGGGCGGTCGGGGCGTCTGCCTACATCGACAACGACGACGAGATGCGCAAGCAGATCACCGCCAAGCTGATCGAGGCGCGGCGGATCATCCTCTTTGACAACATCGCCGGGTGCTTCGGCAACGCGACGATCGACCGCCTGCTCACGACGACCCTGTGGGAGGACCGCCAGCTCGGGCTGAACCTCTCGCTGAGCCTTCCCGCCTTCGCCGTGGCGTTCGCGACGGGCAATAACGTCACGATCAAGGCTGACACCGCCCGCCGCGTGATCCCTGTCAGGCTTGAGGTGATGGACGAGAACCCCGAGGACCGCTCGGGCTTCAGGCACGCCGACCTGCTCGGTTGGGTGACGGCCAACCGGCAGCGGCTGTGGGTGGCGGCGGCGACTCTGCTTGCCGGGTCGATCCGGCGCGGCGAGCGCCAGCCTGAGCTTGCCCCGTTCGGGAGCTTCGAGGGCTGGACCAACGTGATCCGCCGCGCGGTGGTGTCGGCTGGGTTCGCAGACCCCTGCGAGGGGCGTGCGCAGCTGGCGCAGGATTCCGATCGCGCGAGCGAGGAGCTGGGTGCAGTTCTGGAAGGAGTACTTGGCTATGACCCTGGCGGGCGAGGCTTCGTCGTCGCCGAGATGGTCCGTGACCTCTACACAGAGCCGTCGGAGATCCCCGACGAGGTGCGGCTGCAGCTCCGGGCGGCCCTTGAGTGCGCGGTCGGGAGCAAGCCCGGCCAGCAGCCGACGGCGCGCCAGGTCGGCACGTACTTCAAGTCGGTGCGGAAGCGCGTGGTCGCACAGCACTACCTCGACGCCGGCGAGGGCAAGGGACCGAAGGGCAAGGTGTGGAGGGTTCGTGGCAACAAGGAGACGCCCCCGGCGCACCCTGCTTAGCGCGGCATGAGGGGGGACTGATGACTCAGATGACTCTGATGACTGAGTTTGGAGCGGGGAGAAAATCGCACGCGCACCGCAGTCAGTTACTCGGCTGTGATGCGGCTGCAAGTAAAAAACGCGGCACCGCCCCCAACTGAGTCATCTCAGTCATCTGAGTCATCGGCTCTGGCATCGGTCGTTTGAAAATGGCATTCTGCGCCCTCCTTGCGCACAACCGCCCGCGTGTTCGCGGCGTAGACTTAGACATGGAACGCGGGCCGTCGCCCGCCGTACCGGCCGCACTCACCGTGGCCGTGCCCAACGACAAGTCAGGACCTCCGGCCGCCCGCACGATCGTGCTCGCGGCCCGTCGCTTGGGTGAAGCACATGCTGATCGAGATGCGTCCGGTGGGCGCGGTGCGCCCGTACGAGCACAATCCCCGCCGCAACGACGCTGCGGTGGACGCGGTGGCCAAGAGCATCCGCGAGTACGGCTTCCGCCAGCCGATCGTGGTTGATGCTGACGGCGTGGTCGTCGTCGGGCACACCCGGCTGAAGGCGGCGATCCTGCTGGGGCTTGAAGAGGTCCCGGTGCACGTAGCGACGGAGCTGACGCCCGAGCAGGCGCGTGCGTACCGCATCGCCGACAACCAGCTCGCCACGCTCTCTGAGTTCGACCCCGACCTGCTGAACACGGAACTCGCGGCGCTGAAGGCGCTCGACTACGACATGTCGCTCTTGGGCTGGAGCGACAAGGACCTCGACGAGGTGATGGCCCCGCGCGGGAACGAGGGGCTGGTCGATCCTGACGACGTGCCGGCCCCGCCCGATGCGGCCACGACCAAGCTGGGTGAGTTGATCATCCTCGGCAATCACAGACTCTTGTGCGGCGACAGCGGGAGCGCCAGTGACCTCAACCGCCTGCTCGACGGCAAGCCCGTCCACATGGTCAACACTGACCCGCCGTACGGGGTCCGGGTCGAGCCCCGCTCCAACAACGCGATCGCGGCGGGGCTGAGTTCGTTCGCCGCGCCCGACGCCAAGCACCATCAGAAGTTCGACGTGGAGCGCCACCCCGAGAAGGCCAAGCCCACCGGCAGGAAGCTGCGGGCCAAGGACCGGCCGCTGGCCAACGACTTCGTCTCTGACGAAGAGTTCGACGCGCTATTGGAGGGCTGGTTCGGCAGCCTCTCGCGCGTGCTGGTGCCCGGAGGCTCGTTCTACATCTGGGGCGGGTACGCGAACCTCGGCAACTACCCACCGGTGCTGAAGCGGCACGGGCTGTACTTCAGCCAGGGGATCGTGTGGGACAAGATGCACCCGGTGCTCACCCGCAAGGACTTCATGGGTGCCTTCGAGATCTGCTTCTACGGCTGGCGCGAGGGGGCGGGGCACAAGTTCTACGGGCCGAACAACGTCACCGATCTGTGGCAGGTGAAGAAGGTCAACCCGCAGTCGATGATCCACCTGACCGAGAAGCCGGTCGAGCTGGCCAAGCGCGCGATCGAGTATTCGAGCAAGCCCGGCGAGCACGTGCTCGACCTCTTTGGCGGCTCGGGCAGCACGCTCATCGCCTGCGAGCAGACCGGCCGCAGGGCGTTCCTGATGGAGCTTGACCCCTTGTACTGCGACGTGATCGTGCAGCGATGGGAGGCCTTCGCCGGGAAGAAGGCCCAGCGGATCGCGTCGAACGCTCACGCCGAAGAGAAAGCCGCGGCAGCCGCGGCTGGGGGGGCGTGAGGATGAACGGTGCGCTACGGGCGCGGCCCCTGCCCCTGAGAGCTACCAGATTGCTCGGGAAGGTAGCGGTCATGGCTCGTGCGCGAGGCGGCGGCGGCGCGGTTGAACGTCATGCTTCAGACCGCCTTGCCCGCGTAAGTGGTCGCGACGAACACCCCGCGGTCGTGCTTCTTGAACCGGGCCTTGGTGCCCTTGGCGGCGATCTCGCGGATGATGGCGGCGTAGAGCGTGGCCTCGGGGGTCTTGCCGCCGGGGCTCTTCCAGAGGCCCTTGGCCTCGATCGCGGTGATCATGTCGGTTGCCCGCATCGGCTCCTTGCTGTCGGCGAGCACCTTGGCCGCCGCGTCGAGCACGCCCATGCGCTTGGGCTTGCGGGAGATGTCGTCGCGCTTCGGCCGGTCGGTCTTCTGGGCGGCCGCCTTCTGCTTCTTGGCCTCGGCGGCGGCCTTGCGCTTGTCTGCGGGCGTGGTCACCGGGGGAGGGGTGGTCTCGGGGTCGAAGCCGTCGCCGCCCTTTGGAGCCGTCTCGTCTACCGGCGCATCGACCGGGATGCTGACCTTCAGCTTCTTCCCGTCGTGGGCGTGGGCCTCGCCCTCCAGCCGCTCGATGCGCTGCTCGACCTCCTTGATCGCGGCCTTGCGGGCGCTGCTCACCGCGCCGGCCGCCTTGGCGATCTCGGCCTTGGCGGACTTGCTGCTGCCGGACTTCTTGCTGGTCTTCTTCGGTGCCATGTTCGGTTCCTTCTGTCTGTGATGCATGCATCCCGGCGCACGCTGCGCCGGGCGAAATCGCCCGCCGC
>JAEYNG010000338.1 GCA_023412695.1 Planctomycetota bacterium
GTGAGAAACTTGGCGCGGTCGTTCCATGCGTGCGGCATCCGTTCGCGAAACGACGTCGATTCAGCCGATCCACTCCAACCTTCAGGGTCCGAGTTCAAGCGGAGATTGAGCCTTGTCAGCAATTCAGCAAGCGTGGGCCAGCGCCCTTGGTCTCAAAAGGTTCCCGGGCTTTGCGGCCGTGCTTGCTGCGTTGCTGCTGATCGGCGCGGCCGCGCCGGCGGTCGCCGCGGCGGAGCCCGGGAGCGGGCACAAGGCGGGCGGCGAGGTCAACATCAAGCTGCCCGACCTGACCAACGGCGCGAATGTCGGCGCGCATATCGAGCCCGTGAAGATCGAGTTTCTTGGCGGATACAGCGGACACACGCTGCTGCTGGGCGGCCTGGTGGTGTGTGTCCTTGGCCTTGCATTCGGCCTATGGATCTACATGCAGCTCAAGAGCATGCCGGTGCACCGGTCGATGCTTGAGGTGAGCGAGCTGATCTATGAAACGTGCAAGGCATACCTGTTCCGGCAGGGCAAGTTCCTGCTGGTGCTGTGGGCGTTCATCGCGGCGGCGGTGGGGGTGTACTTCGGCTTCCTGATCCCGTACACGGATCCGGCGACGGGCATCGAGCAGGCGGGCCTGCCGATGACGCGGGTGGCGATCATCCTCGCGTTCTCGCTGATTGGTATCGCCGGGTCGTACGGCGTGGCGTGGTTCGGCATCCGTGTGAACACGTTCGCGAACAGCCGCGCGGCGTTCGGTTCATTGCGGGGCAAGCCGTGGCTGTGCTACGACATCCCGCTGAAGGCCGGCATGAGCATCGGCATGGCGCTGATCAGCGTCGAGCTGCTCATCATGCTCATCATCCTGCTGTTCCTGCCGAGCGACATCGCGGGCCCGTGCTTCATCGGGTTCGCTATTGGTGAGTCGCTGGGCGCGGCCGCGCTCCGCATCGCGGGCGGCATCTTCACCAAGATCGCGGACATCGGGTCGGACCTGATGAAGATCGTCTTCAAGATCAAGGAAGACGACGCCCGCAACCCGGGCGTGATCGCGGACTGCGTCGGCGACAACGCGGGCGACTCGGTCGGCCCGTCGGCGGACGGCTTTGAGACCTACGGCGTGACGGGCGTCGCGCTGATCAGCTTCATCATGCTGGCGATCTTCCCGTCGCTGTACCTGCCGGCCGGGACGGCCGCAGGCACCGCGACGGCGGAGCAGACCGCTGCGGCCGCTGCGGCCGCGGGCGGCGTGCAGGTGCAGTTGCTGGTGTGGATCTTCATGATGCGCATCATCATGGTGCTCGCGTCGGCGGCGTCGTACTTCGTGAACCAGGCGTTCGCGAAGGCCAAGTACAGCAATGCTCCGAAGATGAACTTCGAGGCCCCGCTGACGAGCCTGGTGTTCATCACGTCGGCGATGTCGATCGTGCTGACCTACGTCGCGAGCTACCTGCTCATCCCGAACATCAACGGCGACACGACGCTGTGGTGGAAGCTCTCGACGATCATCACCTGCGGCACGCTCGCGGGCGCGCTGATCCCCGAGATGGTCAAGATCTTCACCAGCACGCACAGCAAGCACGTCCGCGAGGTCGTGACGAGCTCCGAGCAGGGCGGCGCGTCGCTCAACATCCTGTCGGGCTTCGTCGCGGGCAACTTCTCGGCATACTGGCTGGGCATCGCGATCATGGGCCTCATGGGCGCGGCGTACTACATCACGACGATCCCGAACGATGCCGGGCAGACGCTCGGGGCGCTGATGGTGGCCCCGGCGGTGTTCGCCTTCGGCCTCGTGGCGTTCGGCTTCCTGGGCATGGGCCCGGTGACCATCGCGGTCGACAGCTACGGCCCGGTGACGGACAATGCACAGTCGGTGTTCGAGCTCTCGACGATCGAGACGATCCCGAACATCAAGGGCGAGATCAAGCAGCAGTTCGGCTTCGAGCCGGACTTCGAGCACGGCAAGGAGTTCCTCGAGGAGAACGACGGCGCGGGCAACACGTTCAAGGCGACGGCCAAGCCGGTGCTGATCGGCACTGCGGTCGTGGGCGCGACGACGATGATCTTCGCGCTGATCATCGGCCTGACGCACGGCCTCGAGCAGAACCTCGACAAGCTGGGCCTCATGCACCCGCCGTTCCTGCTGGGCCTCATCGCCGGCGGTGCGGTCATCTACTGGTTCACCGGCGCCTCGACGCAGGCGGTCTCGACCGGCGCGTACCGGGCGGTGGAGTTCATTAAGAAGAACATCCGCCTGGACGGCGCGACCAAGGCGAGCGTAGAAGACTCGAAGAAGGTCGTGGACATCTGCACGCGGTACGCGCAGGCGGGCATGTTCAACATCTTCCTCGGCGTGTTCTTCGCGACGCTCGCGTTCGCGTTCTATGACTCGTATTTCTTCATCGGCTTCCTCGTCGCCACCGCGCTCTTCGGCCTGTTCCAGGCCATCTTCATGGCCAACGCCGGCGGCGCGTGGGACAACGCGAAGAAGATCGTCGAGACCGAGCTGAAGGCCAAGGGCACGCCGCTGCACGACGCGACGGTCGTCGGCGACACGGTGGGCGATCCGTTCAAGGATACCAGCTCGGTGGCCATGAACCCGGTTATCAAGTTCTGCACGCTCTTCGGTCTGCTGGCGGTCGAGCTGGCGATCAGCGTGGCGCAGAAGCAGGGTACGAACGTCACGCACACGCTCGCGGCAATCTTCTTCGCCGTCTCCGTGTTCTTCGTGTGGCGGTCGTTCTACGGCATGATGATCGGCAAGACCGCGGCGAAGCACTGAGCCGCATTCGGAGTTGAACACTTCAAAGGGGCCCCGGCGAGTCCGGGGCCCTTTGTCGTTCCGGCACGGCGACGGCTAGACTCGCCGGTTCAGCGAATCGGCGGCCGCGTGCTGTGTGGGTCCACCGGAGGTGAACGATGACGGATTGCGCTCTCGCTTTGGGGCAGATGTTCGGCGACCTGCCGTCGGTGTACATGCTCGCGCCGGTCGCGGGCATCGCGGCGTTGATCATGGCGGCCGTGTTCGGGGCGTCCGTGCGGGCGAAGTCCGAGGGTGACCCGGAGCAGGTTCGGATCGCAGCGGCCGTTCGGGAAGGGGCGATGGCGTACCTGCGGCGGCAGTACCGCGTCGTCGGAGTCGTGTTCATTGCGCTTGTCGCCGCGTTGTTCGTGCTGAGCTTCGGGCTGGGGTTACAGCCGGCAATGTCGATGATCGGAGTGCCGGTTGCGGGGCTGCTGTCGGGCCTGTGCGGGTGGCTGGGGATGCGGATGGCGACGGCGGCGTCTGCGCGAACGGCTGCGGCGGCGAAGCAGTCGCTCAACGACGGCCTGACGGTTGCGTTCCGCGCAGGGGCGGTGATGGGGCTGAATGTGGTGGGCTTTGCGCTCCTTGACGTGAGCTTCTGGTTCTGGTTCCTGACCACGTTCGGCGAGCAGCTCGGCATCACGCACGGGGACGGCGCGCACCGTATGGTCGAGCTGAGCACGATCGTCTTGAGCTTCGCGATGGGGGCCAGTACGCAAGCGCTGTTCGCGCGTGTGGGCGGCGGGATTTATACGAAGGCCGCGGACGTGGGCGCGGATCTCGTCGGGAAGGTGGAGGCGGGGATCCCGGAGGATGACCCTCGCAACCCGGCGACGATCGCGGACAACGTGGGGGACAACGTCGGCGATGTCGCCGGGATGGGAGCCGATCTGTACGAGAGCTATTACGGCTCGCTGCTGTCGGCGATCGCGCTCGGCGCGACGGCGGCGCTGGGGATGAACTCGCTGGTGAGCAGTGAGCAATCGTTGATGGCGATGAACCTGGCGGTCACGCCGCTCGCGCTGGCGGGGCTGGGGATCCTGTGCTCGATCCTCGGGATCTTCGTCGTGCGGACGCAGGAGGGGGCGACGTTCGCGCAGCTGCTGTCGGCGCTCGGCCGCGGCGTGTGGTTCGCGAGCGGGCTGATCGCGCTCGGGTCGCTGGGCCTGCTGTACTTCCTGTTCCGCGAGACGACGGAGGTGAGCTGGCTCGGGCTGTGGGGTGCGATCATGGCGGGTCTGGTCTCGGGGCTGTTGATCGCGAAGGGAACGGAGTACTACACCAGCTATGAGCACCAGCCGACCCGGCGCATCGCGCTTCAGGCGCTGACGGGCCCGGCGACGGTGATTATCGCTGGTATCGCGGAGGGGATGAAGAGCACATGGACTGCGCTCCTGACGATCGTCATGGGCATCGTGG
>JAEYNG010000188.1 GCA_023412695.1 Planctomycetota bacterium
GTCCCGCCCCCCGGGGGCTGGTGATGCGCGGCGGCGCGACGCGGATCTGCGAGATCGCGTTTGACGCGGACGTCGAGTATTACAACCTGAACGGCTCGAGCGTCGCGAACACCGTGAACGACATCGAGAGCATCATGAACGGGGTGGAGTCGATCTACGAGAACAACACGGGGGTGACGTTCGAGGTGACGACGATCGTCGTTCGGACGGCCGAGCCGGACCCGTACACGAGCAACAACCCGGGCACGCTGCTTGACCAGGTCGGCTCGGAGTGGTCGGGGAGCACGTACTCGCCGATCCGCAAGGACCTCGTCCACCTCATGACGGGCAAGAGCATGGGCGGGGTGCTGGGGATCGCGTGGCTGAACGCGGTGTGCACCGGCAATCGTTACGGCCTGTCGCGCTCGCGGTACACGACGAACGTGACGAACCGGCGGGCGGTGACGGCGCACGAGATCGGGCACAACTTCAGCGCCGACCACTGCAACGGCGTGTGCAACCCGTGCCAGATCATGTGCGCGTCGATCGGCGGCTGCGGCGCGCCGGTGACGGCGTTCTCCGCGTGCGAGGCGGCGGGCATCGAGAGCTACGCGGACTCGCGGTCGTGCCTGGCGTCGGAGCCATCGCCGATCACCCCGCCGTTCTCGGACATGTTCCCGTCCACGACGCTCGACGCCAGCAAGTGGGTGTTCAACCAGGGCGCGCAGGTGAGCACGAACGGCGTCAACGAGCCGAGCTCGCCGAACTCGCTGCAGGTCAACGCGGCGGGGAACGGGCTTTACCAGGACGACGACGTCCGGACGCACTTCATCCAGATGCAGGGCGTGAGCAATCCGATCCTGCGGTACTTCGCGCAGGCGCGCGGCGTGCCCAACGGCGGGCAGCTGATCGTTGAGGTGTGGACGAACCAGCTCCGCTGGGTCGTGAAGAACACGATCACCTCGGACGGCGTCGATGACACGGCGTTCACCGAGTACACGCACACGCTGTCGGGGACGGAGCTGCACAACGAGTTCCGGGTGCGGTTCCGCGCCGTGGTGGACAGCACGAGTCACAACTGGTACATCGATAACGTGTTCGTCGGGACGAACCCCGGCGCACCGACGGGCGCGTGCTGCGTCGCGGGCGTGTGCACGGTGACGACGGAGGCGGCGTGCGGCGGCGTGTGGACGCCGGGCGGGGTGTGCTCGCCGAACCCGTGCGAGCAGCCGACGGGGGCGTGCTGCGTTCTCGGTAACTGCACCGTCACGACCGAAGCGGGATGCTCGGGTGTGTGGACACCCGGCGCAGCATGCGCTCCTGGCGTGTGTGAACCGGTCACCGGCGCCTGTTGTTACGCCAGTACCGATGACTGCTTTATCGTTACTGAGGACCTGTGTGCTGCATCCGGCGGCACATTCCACGGCCTGGGCACCACGTGCACAATCAATCCTTGCATTCGACCAACGGGCGCTTGCTGCCTCGTGAACGGGGACTGCGTGGCGACCACGGCATTCGACTGCGAGGAACTCCTCGGCGAGTACCAAGGCGATGGGGCGAGCTGCGATGTCGGTACATGCCAGCCGCAGACCGGTGCGTGCTGCCTGACAGACACGTGCGTGGTCGCGAGTATTGCGGATTGCAACGCACAGGGCGGTCAGTTTGCGGGTGTCGGGACCGTTTGTGGCGGCGATGTATGCGGCCCGGAGATGGGCTCGTGCTGCGTTGGCTCGATCTGCGTAATCGCTTCGGGCGCCGATTGCACCGCCCAGGGCGGTATCTACGGCGGTCCGAACACGCTGTGCAACAGCGCCGGCAACAACACTCAGCCGTGCTGCCGCGCGGACTTCGACCAGAGCGGCGAGGTCGAGGTGCCGGACATCTTCGGGTACCTCAGCGGCTGGTTCGCGCAGAGCGAGACGGCCGAGGCGGACGGCGTCGAGGGGATCTCGGTGCCGGACATCTTCGCGTACCTGAGCATGTGGTTCGCGGGTTGCGGCGAGTGAGCGATTCGATCAGGCGATGACCCAAGGCCCCGGGGCATTTGCCTCGGGGCCTTTTTCAATTGCGGATTGCAGATTTCGGAGTTCGGATGTTGAGGCGGCGTACAAAGTGCCTCGCGCAGGGGCGCGGAGGCGCAGAGAGGCCAGAAGGACGAGAACGCGATCAGCGGCGCGACCGAGCAGTCGCTCGGGGTTTGGCGTGAGCGGGCGTTGTCGCGGGGTGAAGCGGGCGGGTGTTCCTATACTCCGGCCCGAACAGGCAGATGAGGCAGGCAGTCAGCGAAAGCGAGCGAGCAATGTCGGCAGACGCGAAGAACACCACCCCCCCGGCCGCGGCGGAGACGAGCGGGAAGAAGTCGATGGACGCGATCATGTCGCTGTGCAAGCGGCGCGGGTTCATCTACCAGGCGAGCGAGATCTACGGGGGCATCAACGGCTTCTGGGACTACGGCCCGCTGGGGACGCTGATGAAGCGGAACCTGCGCGAGGCGTGGTGGCAGGACATGATCATGAACCCGGCGTGGGGGCGCAAGGGGCCGAACGGAGAGCCGGTGCGGTGCGTGCCGGTGGAGACGCGGATTGTTCAGCACCCGAAGGTGTGGGAGGCGAGCGGGCACGTCGGCGGGTTCAACGATCCGATGGTGGATTGCCGTGAGACGAAGGCCCGGTATCGGTATGACCATGTAAGCGTGTTCGTTCCGGCCTCCGGCGACGCCGGCGACAAGCCGCTGTTCGCGTACATGAGCGACTCGCCGAGCGAGGCCAAGCAACTGAAGAAGGCGGAGAAGGCGTTCGGGCAGGTCAAGAGCGTGATGCTCACCACGATTCCTGCCGCGCAGTTCGCCAAGGTGCTCGGGCCGGATGCGGAGAAGGTCGGCACGCTGACCGAGCCGAAGCAGTTCAACCTGATGTTCAAGACGTACATCGGGGCGACGGCGGGCGAGGATGACATCGCGTACCTGCGGCCGGAGACTGCGCAGGGGATCTTCGCGCAGTTCAAGAACGTCGTGGACACGACGCGCGTGAAGATGCCCTTCGGCATCGGGAACACGGGCACGAGTTTCCGCAACGAGGTGACGCCGCGGAACTTCACGTTCCGCTCGCGCGAGTTCGAGCAGGCGGAGCTGGAGTTCTTCTGCCACCCGGACGAGTCGCACGCGTGGTACCAGTTCTGGCGCGATTTCCGCATGGAGTGGTGGCGGTCGATCGGGCTGTCGAGCGACAACCTGATTTTGCGCGAGCACGACAAGGACGAGCTGTCACACTACTCGACGGGGACGTGCGATGTCGAGTACCGCTTCCCGTTCACCGCGCCGGGGTATGGCGAGCTCGAGGGCGTGGCGCACCGCGGCAACTTCGACCTGACGCAGCACCAGAAGCACTCGGGGGCGAAGCTCGAGTATTTCGACCAGGAGCGCGGGGAGCTGCTGCCCAACGGCTCGAGGAAGGGCGAGCGGTACGTCCCGCACTGCATCGAGCCGGCCGCGGGGCTGGATCGCGGCGTGCTCGCGCTCATCTGCGAGGCGTATACGCGTGACGAGTCGCGGCCGAGCCCGGAGTTCATGAAGTTCCACCCGCGGATCGCGCCGATCAAGGCGGCGGTGTTCCCGCTGGTGAACAAGGACGGGATGCCTGAGAAGGCCGAGGCCCTGCACGCGGAGCTGAGCAAGCGGTTCGGTCGCCAGGGTCTGATCGAAAATGATGCGAAGCAGACGATCGGCAAGCGTTATGCGCGCATGGACGAGGCGGGGTGCCCGTACTGCTTCACGATCGACGGGCAGACGATGACCGATCAGACGGTGACGGTGCGCGACCGTGACACGGGCTCGCAGCAGCGCATCGCGATCGACAGGGTGGTGTCGTTCCTGGGCGAGAAGCTCGGGGAGTGAACGGAGTTTGGCGCGGAGAAACGGGCGGGCTCGCGCAGAGGCGCAGAGGCGCTGAGGCGCAGAGAGGGCAGCAAGGCAGCCACAGATCGGCCCAGATGAGCCCAGATGGAAGACGTGATGGCGGCGGTTTGGGCCGGCAGGAGCACGATGAAAGTTCAAGTTGAAGAGGGAGGAAAATGGCTGGTTCGCGCAGAGGCGCTGAGGCGCAGAGAGGGCAGCAAGGCAGCCACAGATCGGCTCAAATGAGCCCAGATGGAAGAAGTGATGGCGGCGGTTTGGGCCAGCAGGAGCGAGATGGGAGTTGAAGTCGGAGAGGGGAGGAGTGGGGCCGCGGGTAGGCGGGGAGGGTGAGGGCCGCGCATGTCGTTCACTGTTCATCATGAGCCGTTGACCGACG
>JAEYNG010000355.1 GCA_023412695.1 Planctomycetota bacterium
GGTGTGAACTGGGGAGACCTCACGCCCGAGCAACAGACGATCCGCCGTGGCGAGCTGGTGGGCTTCGTCTTCCAGCAGTTCAACCTCATCCCCACGCTGAGCATAATCGAAAACGTCTCCGTGCCGCTGCTCATCCGCGGCGTGACCGAGCGCGAGGCGCTCGACCGTGCCGCTGCCGCGCTCACGAGCGTCGAGCTCGGCGACCGGACCAGATCGCTCCCGTCCCAGCTCTCCGGCGGACAACAGCAGCGCGTCGCCATCGCCCGCGCACTCGTCGGCGAGCCGCGCCTGATCGTCTGCGACGAACCCACCGCCAGCCTCGACGGCCACACGGGCCAGATCGTCATGGACCTGATCCGCAACACCGCCCGCTCCCGCACCGACGAAAACCACCGCCGCTGCGTCATCGTCGTGACCCACGACACACGCATCTTCCACTACGCCGACCGCATCGTGGAGATGGAGGACGGCCGGTTGAAGAAGACGCTCAGCCAGCACACCATCGAGGAGGCGGCCCACGTCCCTCGCTTCGACGACGAACCCGACGGGCAGAGCACGTAAACCGGCCTCCCACACACACCATGTTCAAGCGATTCTCCATCCTGCTCTCGATCATCGGTCTCGGGATCATCACCTACGTCGTCGCGACGGCGAAGCGCGAGATCCCCAGCCCGCCTCCCGCCGCGCCGCCGAGCGTCAACCCGTTCCCCCGCGGTATCGCGGGGCTCGGCGTCGTCGAGACTGCCGGCCGGGAGACCGATGTCGCCGCGCCCGAACCCGGCCGCATTGTCGAGGTCTTTGTGCAGGTCGGCGACAAGGTGCAGCAAGGCGACGCGCTGTTCCGCCTTGACGACACCGCGCTCCGTGCGGAGGTGCTCCGTGCGACCGCCGCGCGCGACGCCGCCGCCGCAGAACTCGCCCGCATGGAATCCTGGCCGCGGCCCGAGGACATCCCGCCACTCCGCGCCGCGCTTGACGAGGCGACGACTCGGCTGCGCGACGCCGAGGACCGCTACGAGAAGCTGTCCGCCGCCGCGCAACGCGGCGCGGCGACGCCCGAGGAGACCGACCGCCAGCGGTTCGCGGTCGAAACCGCTCGCGCGGCCGCCGCGGTCGCCCAGGCGAACCTCGACCGGTACATCGCCGGCCCATGGAAGGCCGACGTCGATGTTGCGCGCGCCGCGCTCCAGCAACGATCCTCGGAGCTCGAGGCCGTACAGATGCGCGCGGACAACCTCACCGTCCGTGCACCGCGCGCCGCCAGCGTGCTGAAGCGCAACATCGAGCCCGGCGAGTACTTCGCCAGCGGATCAATCGACCCGGCGCCAGTTGTCCTTGGCGACCTCGACCGTCTGCATATCCGTGCGCAGATCGATGAGGAGGACGTCACGCAACTACGACTTGGCGCAGAGGGCCGTGCACGCGTCCGGGGACTGGATGCACGCGAGATCGCCCTGAAGATGCTCCGCATCGAGCCGCTCGCACTGCCCAAGTCGCAGATCACCAACTCGAACACTGAGCTGATCGACACGCGCGTGATCGAGGTCCTCTTCGAGGTGCTGCCCGGTGAGCGTCCGCCGCTCTACCCCGGCCAGGTCGTGGACGTGTTTATCGCGGCCCCGGAAGCGCCGCAGGAATAGGGCGTTTTCGGGCCTTGTGGCGCTGCATCCCGGTCCAGTTTCAACCATAAAATAAGGGGACATTCAAGAACGTTTGGCCAGCCAAGGAGGCGGCCCATGAGAAACTTAAAGATCAGGAACAGCCCATTGCGGATCGCCGCAGCGATCGTCGCGGTCGCGGGCATCGTCGGATCGGTCGAAGCCCAGCAGGGCGGAAGACGAAACGGCGGCGGGCGACAGGATCGGCCGGCCGCGGCTCAGCCGCGCCAGCCCCGGTCGGCCCAGCCGCAACAACAGCGGCAACAGGCGCGTCGCGAGCAGCCCGCCGCCCAGCCTCGGCAGCAAGGGAATCCCCCACCGCGTCCGGCCGCGAGCCGTCCACCGGCTCCGCGTCCTGCGGCCACTCCCCCACCGCCCGTTCGGCGTCCTGCACCAGCACCACGCCCTGCCGCGACGACACCTGCACCGCGCCAGCAGGCCACACCTCCCGCGGCGAGTAATCCTGCGCCGCGACAGAACACTACACCGCCCGCACAACAAAGCCGGCCGACTACACCCAAGAACCCGGTGGTCCGCCAGCCCAAGCAGCCGGCATCGCCGACTGCGCCGGTGGTCCGTCCCAAGAATGAGGGACCGAACACACCGACAACCGCCCAGCCCCCGGTTGTGGGAAGGCCAAAGGTTGACCACCAGCCCGGTTCAGGGGAAAAGAGTCCAAGGTCCCCGATCTTGGTGAAGCCCTCGCCAACGGTTAAATCAAACCCAGTTTCCGGTGGCAAGGCTCCGAAGCCCCCGGTTGTGGTGCTACCGCAGCCCAAGACCAAGGCCCCCCAAGTCCAGGCCCCGCGCGTCGTGAGGTCCGACAACGGCCCGGTGACGCGCAGCAACGGCCTGGTCAAGGGCGTCGAGACCTCGCCGCGGCCCCAGTCCGGACTCGTGCGGAACGACCCGCCGCGGAGCGCGGCCGGACCGCAGGTGGTCCGTCGCGACCAAACCGCCCCCCGTGCTGCGGCAAGCACGCCGCCTGCGCCGGTGTTCCGCACCGGGCTGACGTACGACAGCGGCCTCGACCGCAGTAATGGTCTGCAGCGTCCGGTCTATGACCATGACCGTCATCACGATCGGCCGCGGTACGACCACGGCTACTACGACCACCACGACTACGGCTGGCGGCGGGGCAGTTCGTTCAGTTACTGGGGGTCCTACTGCCCGCCGGCGACTACGTACGGCTACTCCTATTCGCATTGGCCGAGCTATCGGAACCCGGTGTACTGCGGCCCATATACTTCGACCACCGTCATCTATCCGGATGCGTTGTACACCACGCGGTACACCGTTCCGTGCCCGCCGGTCTATACCTATTGCCCGCCGACGTACGCCACCGACTCCTGGAACTTCTCCTTCGGCTTCTCGAACTCGTCAAGCTGGTTCGGGCTCGGCTATTCGAGCGGCTGGTGGTCGCGCCCGTACACCTATCGCTCGTACAACTGCTGGGACCCCTGCCTGCAGTACTACCGCTGCGATCCCTGCCCGCCTTGTCCTCCGCGGCACGGGTGGTGGCACCGCCCGGTCTGGGGCTGGTCGATCCACAACTACGGCCCGTGTTCGCTGAATGAGCCCGTGTATCCGTTCCCGACAAACGAGTCGGGTGGCGCATACGGCCTGATCCAAGCCGCGCAGCTCGACGTAGCCGACCAGTTCGAGGACGCGGTCTACAGCACGATGCGCGGGAACTATGAGACGGCGATCAGTATGACCCGCGAGGCCGTGCTCGCCTCGCCTGAAGCGTTCGCGCCGGGCGAGGCGGATCTCGACCGGTACCAGCAGCAGCGGGCGACATGGGCGCTGACTGTGTACGAGAACCCGCCGCGGGCCGCGGTGGAGGATCGGGACGCGGCGTTCATGGTCGCTGCGATCTCGGCGCTGGCGGGCAATGCCGACCGGGCGCGTGAGGCCGCGATCGAGGCCCGTGAGCTGGGCGACGATCATCCCGCGACGTTGCAGTTGATCCAGAATCTGGCCGCGGAAGAGGCGATGGCGGACTGGGGCGTACAGAGCGCGATGCGCTGACTCATCGCCTTACGGCAGCATTCATACTTAACGCCGGACGCAGCGACGCGTTCGGCGCTATCACTTTCACTTCGCAGTTCCGATCGATCGGGCGTGGGCCGTCGATCGCCGGCGGCAGGGTAGCGGCGATGCGGAGCATCCCGCCCTCGATGGTCGCGCCGGGCTCGATGCAGATGCTGGGTGCGGCGAGGTCGCCCCGGACGCGCGCCCCCGCGCCGACCGTGACCAGCCCGCCGGAAACCACACTCCCCTCGACACTGCCCTGGATGTCGATGCCTTCCATGGCCTCGATAACTCGCGCGGTGACGAGTCCTCGCTTCTGCACGACGATCCGTCCGCAGGTCTGGAGCCGGCTGGTCCAGCACTTGTCACGGACGACGAGGTCATCGAGCGTGACGCGGCGCGAGCACCAGGGGCAGGAGATCGACATCGCCCGCGAAGGCACATCGAACCTGCGCCGGCAGTGGTAGCACGTCACGGTGCGGGTTGTCGTGGCGGTAGCCATCGAGGTGTGTGGAGAACGTCGGGGGGGGGGGGGGCCCCCGCCCCCCCCCGGGG
>JAEYNG010000399.1 GCA_023412695.1 Planctomycetota bacterium
TGCCCCGCCACCCCCAGCGCCTGCTCCGGCGTCGCCGCGTCGGCAGTCAGGATAAGCCTCGTCGTCGCGACGTTGAGCACCAGTCGGAAAAGGGTGAGACCCAGCAGCAGGGACGGGAACACGCTGAACTCCAGCGGCTCCTCCATATAGATCGTCGTCAGCAGAACGATTACCGAGACGGCGATGTTCAGGCAGATCATCACGTCCATCAGCCACGAGGGCATGGGGACAAGGATGACCACCATCAGCGAGACGAAGCCGAGCGGCACGATCAGCCCGCGGTGCCGCGCGATGCGCTCGAGCACCGAGCGCAACGGGTTGCCCGCCGGATTGACCGCTGCCTTCGCCATGCCTTCGTTCCGACTCCTTCCCTAGTCTCAGGCGGCTCTGTTCGCCAGCCGGTACACGTACGCCAGCACCTCCGCCACGGCCTCGTAGAACTGCGGCGCGACTTCCTTCCCGACGTCCACGCCGCTGTACAGCGCCCTCGCGAGCGGCGGCTTCTCGACGATCGGCACGCCGTGCGCCGTCGCGATCTGCCGGATGCGGAACGCCAGCTCGTCCGCGCCCTTCGCGACGACCCTCGGAGCCTTCATCGTCGCGCTGTCGTACTTCAGCGCGACCGAGAAGTGCGTCGGGTTTGTCACGATCACGTCCGCCGTCGGCACCGTCTGGCTCATCCGCTGCATGAGCATCGACCGCGCCATCCGCAGCCGGCGCCCCTTGGTCTCCATGTCGCCCTCCATCGACTTGTGCTCGTCCTTGACCTCCTGCTTGGTCATGCGCATGTCGCGGGTCTGCTGCCAACGCTGATACACAAGGTCGATGATGCCCACGATGAACAGCAGCACCAGGAGCCACGCCGCGAGCACCGCGAGGATCCGCAGCACCAGCATCGCCGCCGGCACCAGGTCGAGAACCGGCAGCGCGATCGCCGCGTCGAACTGCCGGCGGATGATCTGCACCGCCACGAACCCGCATACCGCCAGCTTCAGTGTGTTCACCAGCGTCTTCATGAGGCTGCGCTTGCTGAACAGCCGCTTCACCCCGCCGAGCGGATTCAGCCGATCGAGCTTGGGCCGAAGCGGGTAAAGCGTCAGCAGCCAGCCGACCTGCACAAACTGTGACAGCGCGGACACGAGCACTGCCACCAGCAGGAAGGGCCCAAGCGCAAGCGCCGCCTGCAGCCCCGCCCACGCCACATAGTCGCCGATCTCCGCCTCGCGCAGGCCGTGCCCCGACACCCGCGCGTCGAGCAGGTGCCGCACGATCCCCGCGAGCGAGCCCATGAGCGGCGCACCAAGGAACAGCACGACCAGGAAGCCACCGGTCATGTCGATCGCCGCGCCGAAGTCCTGGCTCTTGGCGATCTGCCCCTTGTTCCGCGCCTCCGAGCGCCGTCGCGCCGTCGGCTGTTCGGTCCGCTCGCCCATCTCCTCGGCCATGGCTCAGCCCCCTCCCTGCGCGGCCCGCGCCCAGTCGAGGATCGCCTCGAGCGTCATCACCGTGTCCTCGCGATTCAGCATCGCCACCGCGTGGATCGACCCGATCAGCGCGATCATCGCCACAATCACCTTGATCGCGAACCCGATCGTCATGATGTTGAGCTGCGGCATCGTCCGCATGATCACGCCCGACGCGAGGGTCTCGGCCAGCACGATGCACAGCACCGGCGCGGCCACGCGCAGACCGATGGCCATCCCCGACGACACCAGCCCGAGCAGCAGCTCGAGCGGGGCCTCCGCCGGCGACAGCCCGCCCAACGGGACGCTCGCGAACGTGTGCGCCAGCGCGCCGAACAGCACCTCCAGCCCGCCGAGCGACACGAAGATCGCCATCGCCATGAACAACAGGAACTGCCCCACCACGTCGCCCTCGAGGTCGAGCGCGGGGTTGTACACGTTCGCCAGCCCGATGCCGATCTGGTGGCCGATGATCAGCCCGCCGAGCTGCACCGCGTACATCGGCAACGCCGCCAGCAGGCCGATCGACACGCCGATGAGCGTCTCCGACGCGACCGCCCATCCCAGCGACATCACGTCCATCTCCACCGGCTTCTGATACTCCGCCGGGATCGTCGGATAGAGCGCGACCGCGAACACGATGCACATCAGCCCGCGCACCCGCATCGGGATCGCCGGGCTGCCCAGGACCGGCGCAAACACGAACAGCCCCGACAGCCTGAACAGGCACATCAGGAACGGTCCGGCGTGGTCGAGGATGGGCGCAAGCTGCGGGGGCATGAGGCGTGCATCTACCAGTGTGTGAACATGTGCGCGGCGAACTCCAGCAGGCGCTGCACGATCCACGGGATCAGCAGCACCGCGACGGCCATCATCGTGAGGATCTTCGGGACGAATGTCAGCGTCTGCTCCTGGATGCTCGTGACCGACTGCACGATGCTGATCACCAGCCCGACCACCACCCCCGCCGCAAGGATCGGCAGCGCGACCTTCATCGTGACCAGCAGCGCGTCGCGCACCACGTCAACAAGTTGGGAGTCGATGTTCATCGTGGGCCACGCACGCAAGTGAGTGTCAACACAGCGCCGAAACGATCGACTGCGCCGCCGCGGCGACCGCGTCGGGCTGACGGAAGGACGACAACAGCGAGCCGACGACCAGCTGCCAGCCGTCGACGAGCACGAACAGGAGCAGCTTGAACGGCAGGCTGATGAGCACCGGCGGGAGCATCATCATGCCCA
>JAEYNG010000403.1 GCA_023412695.1 Planctomycetota bacterium
ACACCGAGGTGAACGCGCTCGCCCGGCGCGGCAAGGAGTGGCTCGACGGACGCAAGTTCGCCGGGATCCTGCGCACGCTCGGCCGGCCCGCGAGGTCGTTTGTCGATATCGGGTGCGGCGTCGGGCGGTTCCTGCGGCTGATGCGGTCGCGCGGCGTGCCGGACAGCGCGAACTACGGGTTGGAACTGGATGACAAGGTGTGCGGCCGCCTGCGGGCCGAGGGGTTCAACGCGATCTGCAAGCGCGTCGAAGATTGCGAGGACATCGCGCCCGGCTCGCTCGACCTCGCGACGATGTTCCACGTGATCGAGCACGTCGATGACCCCGCGGCGGTCGTGCGTCGCATCGCGTCGTGGCTGTCGAAGGGCGGCGTGTTCGCGGTCGAGACGCCGAACATCGACTCGCTCGATGCGCGGCTGTTCCGCAAGACGTACTGGGGCGGGTACCACATCCCGCGGCACTGGAACATGTTCACGCCGCGATCGCTATCGCGACTGCTCGAGCAGGCGGGGCTGGAGGTGGTGGCGACGCGCTACCAGACGGGGCACTCGTTCTGGATGTGGTCGATGCACCACGTGACGCGGTATCACAAGGGCTCGCGGCCTCGGCTGGCGCACACGCTGTTCAATCCGTTCAAAGGGCTGCCCGCGCTGCTGGCGTTCACGGCGTTCGACAAGGCCCGCGCGGCGGTGGGGTGCAGGACGAGCTCGATGCTGATGCTGGCGAGGAAGCGCGCGTAGAGGATGATGCGTTCACCGCGGAGGCGCGGAGGACGCAGAGCGATTGAGTTGATATCCGGAACTGCGATCTCTGCGCCTCTGCGGTGAATGCGCATCAGGAACGACTTTGGCTGTCCGGCCGCTGGCCTTCGACGGTCAGCGTCACGCGGCGTTCCTGGCTCTTGCGCTTCAGCCGCGACCGCAGCCACGGGATGGGGAGGATGTTCCGCAGCAGGTAGATCGCGGCGAAGAGGGCGATGGCGGTCGCGACCCAGAACTCCCAGTCGTGGATCGGGAACGCGGGCATCAGGCGAGCACCTGGTAGACGACCATCGCCGCGATGTACGCCACGCCGCACATCCAGCCGAGCTGCAGGAACGCCCACTTCCACGAGCCGCTCTCGCGCGCGGTGACGGCGAGCGTCGGCAGGCACTGCATCGCGAGGACGTAGTAGATGAGGAGCGACCACGCGGTGGCGCGGGTGAAGACGGGCGTCACGCCGTCGTCGCGCTTCGCGTTGGCGACCTGTTCGAGCACGCCCTCGTCTTCGGCATCGTCCGTGCCCGCGACGACGACGGCCATCGTCGAGACGAAGACCTCGCGCGCGGCGAAGCTCGACATCACGCCGATCGAGAGCTGCCAGTCGTACCCCAGCGGTGCGAAGACAGGCTGGATGAACTTGCCGAGGCGGCCCGCGAAGGAGTTCGCGGCCTGATGGCGGGCTTCGAGCTGGTCGGCGAGATCACGAGTTTCGTCGGGCGTCTCAAACACGGTGCCCGGCACTTCCTTCTCACGACGAAGAACGAATGGACCACCATCGAACGGTGAAACCCGGCCTGCATTATCGGCGCCGGCACTCACGCTACCAGACTCGGCCTCAGCGGCATTTGCAAGCTGGCGAAGCTCGGAAACCTCCGCCGGCGGCTCCACCTTCGGATAGCTGCTCAGCCACCAAAGCGCGATGCAGATCATCAGGATGTTCGTGCCCGCGTTCTTGAGGAACACCCAGCCGCGGTGGTAGGTCGTGATGAGCGCGGTCCGCAGGCTCGGCAGCTTGTAGCTGGGCAGCTCCATCACCATCGGGCGGCCCTTGCCGCGGAGGATGGTCCGCCGCGCAATGAGCGCGCTGAACACCGCCGCCGCCATGCCCAGCGCGTAGCACCCGACGAACGCGAGCGCCGCCAGCGCGGGCTGATTCGCAAACAAGAGCCCCGTCAACAGCACGTACACGGGCAACCGCGCCGAGCACGTCGTGAACGGCGCGACGAGGATCGTCGCCAGCCGCTCCTTGCGGTCGGGGATGGCGCGTGTCGCCATGATCCCCGGCAACGCGCACGCGTGGCTCGACAGCAGCGGCACGAACGCGTGCCCCGGCAGGCCGAAGGGCCGCAGCACACGGTCCATCAGCAGTGCGGCCCGGGCCAAGTACCCCGTGTCTTCGAGCAGCGAGATCAGGAAGAACAGCAGGCAGATCTGCGGCAGGAAGATGACCGTCGCGCCGATGCCCGCGACCACGCCATCGGTCAGCAGGTCCGCGAGGATGCTGTTCTCCGGCAGCCATCCGTGCAGCGTCTCGGTCGCGAACGCGAAGATCCCGTCGATCCAGTCCATCGGGTAGGACGCGATGGAGAACAGCGACCAGAAGAGGCCGGTCATGACTGCCGCGAAGACGATCACGCCGAGCACCGGGTGCATGAGCACGCGGTCGATCTTGTCGGTCGTGGCCTCGCTCGCGCTGATGTCCGTGCGGACATATGGCGTGCCGCACTCCGGGCACTTGCCGGTGCGCCCGGGCAAGGTCGAGACGTCGTACCCGCACTTGGCGCAGTGCCCGACGTTGGTCGTCGCCGCGAGGGCGAACACTTCCTCGGCCCATACGCGCAGCGCTGTCGAGCCGCCGCCGGGCTCCGCGCCCAGCACGGTCCCCGCGGCGGCCGCCTTCGGTCCTTCGCCCGGCACGGGGCGGATCGGCGCAGGGATGCGCGCCTCGCGGATGCCGATGCGGACCTGGTCGATCCCCTCGCCGGTGCGGGCGTTGGTCGTCACGACGCCGCACCCCAGCGCCTCGCTGAGCTTGTGCGGGTCGATCGTCAGCCCCTGGCGCTGCGCCAGGTCGATCATGTTCACGACGATGAGCGTCGGCAGGCGCCGGCGGATGACCTCGCCGACCATCATCAGGTTTCGCGCGAGGTTGGTGGCGTCGACGACGACGACGCAGACCTCCGGCACGCCGATCGCGTGGCCGCGGGGCGCGAGCTGCCCGGCGAGCACGTCGCGCACGACGCGCGACTCGAGCTGGTCGAGCTCGATCGAGTAGATGCCCGGCAGGTCGATGAGGTCGCCGTCGCGCCCGCCCTCGATCCCTGCACGCACCCGCGCGATGCGGGCCTCGAGCGTGGTGCCCGCGAAGTTGCTCGTCTTATGGTTCAGCCCGCTCAGGCGGTTGAAGAGTGTCGTCTTCCCGGTGTTGGGATTGCCGACCAGCGCGATGATCCGCGCATCCGCCGCGCCGCCGACCGTCACCGTCGCCGCGGCTGATTCAGCGCGGCCGCGATCGTTCGCCTGTGGTGGTGGGGGGGAAGATTGTGGGGCAGATGGGCTGGCCATGGGCGTCGTGCAACTCCTCCGCGGCGGTCGGCACGACCCGGCGCACTCACTCGACGATGGAGACGAAGATGCGCTCGGCCATCGCGCGAGAGAGGCCGATCCGGCAGCCGCCGATGCGGTGGCACTTGCAGTCGGCCCCGTCCACGCCGGTCACCGTCACGACGCAGGGCTCGCCGGTCCGCGCGACGGTGATGAGAGCACAGTCGCACATCCCCATCGCCCGGAGCAGGGCCGCATCGTCCGCCGGCAGACGAGTCTCGCGGATGACCGCCCGCTGCCCGCGCGCCAGGCGCGACAGCGGCACCGTCGCCGCGGCGGTCGTCGGAGCGTCAAGCAGGGCCGTGGTCTGGCTGGTCATGGGCAGTCGGCTCGCGGTGGAAAGGGGCCTCGATCGCCGGTCGTTGTCGCGGAGATGAAGTGTAGGTTTGTTGAGACTCATTCGCAACGGGAGGTGGCGCTAGCCTGCCCACGGGTTCACCGTCAGCACCCCGGTCTGTTCGAAGTCTCCCGAGTTGCGGGTCACGAGATGCAGGCCGTGCCGGAGCGCGGTCGCGGCGATCAGACCGTCTTGGGGTTGAAGCGGTCGGCCGGCCGCTGCGCGGATCGCGGCGATCTCGCCCCAGATGCGGGCGGTCTCGGCGTCAATCCCGAGAACTCGCGACGCGTATC
>JAEYNG010000496.1 GCA_023412695.1 Planctomycetota bacterium
TGGGCGCGATGAGCACCTCCGGAGGCGCAGACGCGAATGATCGAAGGACCGCCAGCCGCTCGGCGAAGAGATCCAGGCTGGCTTGTGACTCGCCGGGGAGAACCTCGAGCGCGGGGAAGCGTGCGGCCTTGATGCCCGCGTCGAGCAGCTCGTCGAGTGTTTCATCGGCTTCATCGAGGTGTGCGGCGACAAGCAGCACCGGCCGCGAGAGCGTGCGGGCGATCGCACCGACAACGAACGCGGTGCTCGACCCCTGCGAGCCTCTGGCGACGACACGCCGGCCGAGCGAGAGCTGCGCGCACACCTGCTGGACCGCGGCGTCGTTGGCGATGTGGGCGATCAGGTCCATCGGCGGTTGAATCGGAGCGCGCGTGCGCGGGCCGACGAACGGTGAACGACACCGGTCGCGGCGAGGCAGGGCTGGCTTCTCCAATGTTAGCGCCCGGCGATGGTCATTCGATCGTCACCTTGTCGCGGAGGCGTTCGATCAGCCGCGGGCCGATTCCGCTGACCCGGTCGAGGTCGTTCAGGCTGCGGAACGGCCCGCGATACTCGCGGTCGGCGCCGATCCGCTGGGCCAGGGCAGGGCCGATCCCGGGCAGGAGCTCGAGTTCTGCGGCGGTGGCGGTGTTGAGGTTGACCCGGCGGGCGATGGGCGAGGGTGGCAGGGTCTGTGACGCGGGAGTGACGTCACGCGGCGGCGGCGCTGATACAGCCACGCCGACACGTGCCGAGCCGGGCTGACGCGTCATGATCGACCACGCGAGCCCAAAGAGGCACGCGCCGCCGAGCACTACGACCGCAACGAGCTTGGCCGGTCCGGTGGTCCAGTCTCGGGGGGCTTCGGTGCTCATGGCGTTCGATGGTCAGACCAGCGACCCCGGCTGCGGTGTGTCGCCGAGCGTGAGCGGCGATTTCTTGGCGCGGACGGCCTGTCGCACCTCGACGAGGCGCCAGAACGCCGGTCGGGGCGTGCCACCGCGATCGATCAGGGTGTGGTCGTGAGACTCGGGCGCGTTTGTTCCGGGGCGCGGCGGCGGCTCGTAAAGCTCGTCCCAGCACACGCTGTGGACGTAAGGCTTGCTGACGGCGACGCCGGCGACCTGCGTCATCCACGCGGCCTGCGCCTCGGGGCTCCACTTCTGCCGCCAGTAGCCGGGCTCCATCTGCGAGCCAACCTCGGGGTCCGTTCCCGGGGCAGGCGCGGCCGGCACGCTGATGGCAACACTCAGCGGTTTGTCGAGCGTCGCGAAGCGGTCGAGGATCGCAGAGATGCTCATCAGGTCGCGTGCGCTCCGGCCCGGCTCGGGCTGGCCCATCTCGAGCCGCACGGAGAAGAGATCCGGGTTGATGCCCGCCTGACCGATCATCTCGGCGTACATCATCGGGGGCATGGCGCGCGGGCTGTAGGCGTAGTACTCGCCCCACGGCTGGTCGATCTGCACCTGCACCTTCGCGCCGGGCTGGAGCTTCTTCACCACCATCACGACCAGGCGCGTCAGGTCCATGACCTGCTCCAGCGAGAACGTGAAGTTCGAGTTCACGTGCAGGCCGGAGCAGACGGTCCACGTGCCGATCGTGCGGCGGTATCGCGTCACGATGTTCTTGACGTGCTCGTACACGAGCTCGCGCAGCGTCTCGTAATCGTGCTCCCAGATGTAGAGCCACTCCGGCACGCTGCCACGGCGGAAATCGATGATCGGCCCGCCGACCAGCGGCACCTTGGCCGTCCGAACGGCCCATTCGATCCACTTGTCGGACTTGGCGAAGAGGTACTTGCCCTCGGTGGGCTCCATTTCCACCCAGCGCATCGGGATCGTCACGAAATCGCACGCGACCGAGACGGCCTTGCACAGGTGCGGCGCGAAGACCTCCGGGCTCACCATCGCCCCGACCTGCGGCGCGCTCGGCAGGATCACGCCGACCGTGCCCATGAGCGCGTTTCGGCTCTCGGCGGCCTCGTGGTCGGTGAGCGCGTTGGCGGGTGTGCCGATCTTCGCGGCCGCCGCCGCAAGCTCGCCGGTCATCCGCTTGCCGAACTGCACCACCGCCTGGTGGAGGGCGATGGCCTCGCTGGCCTCGACAGCGAGCGAGAGGGCACGGCGCGCGAGCCGGTCGGTCTCGGCCGAGTATGGATTCTCGGTGCCGTTGGACTTCGCATCGGTCGCGTGCGCGACGAGGGCCTGCGTGAACGCGGCCCGGGCCCGCTCGAACAGCCGCATCCGGTTGTCGTCGGCGGGGAGGTCGAAGAGCGCCCAGTCCTCAAGCTTGTTGAGGACCATCATCAGCCGGTGCCGGGCGAGCTCGAGGCTCAGGAGGTATGGCTGCTCGCGCTCAGGGAGGAGGCAGGTCTGAAGAGTAACTACCCCCCCGCTCCCGCCGCCGACGCTGCGGACCGCGCCGTTGAGGCCCTCGAGGTCCGGCGGGTCGAGCGGGTACTGTAGGCTGAGCCCGGCGGACTCGGTCCCCCGCTTCTCGCAGCGGATGATCCCGCCGGCGACGCGAATATCCGCCTGCACTGGGACATCGTCGGGCCCGAACATGTGCGCATGACGGAGGGGCCAGCCGGAGTTGCCGGGACCAACATACTGCGGGACGTTCTGTTCAAGGACGGCGAAACTCAGCATCCAGCGTCGGACCCCTTGCTCCGGGGGCCGCGATTCGGATCCCGGGACCGGCAGCATAGCCGGATTCGAGCCGCGGCGCACCGTACGATCGGTTATGAGCCGAGCGACCGAGCCCGCAGCCAACTCCGCACAGCCCCTTGACGCGGGTTTTTCCGCGACGCCGACGCCCAATCTCCCGCTGGTCCGCCGGGGCAAGGTTCGGGACGTGTACCGCCTGCCGCCCGACCCGGAGACGGGTGAGGGTCGGCTGCTCATGGTGGCGTCGGACCGCATCTCCGCGTTCGACGTGATCATGCCGACGCCGATCCCCGGCAAGGGCGTTTTGCTCACCCAGATCGCCACGTGGTGGTTCGAGTTCATCCGCCGGAAGGGCATCTGCGAGACACATGTCGTTTCGACCACCATCCGCGACCTGCCCGCTGACGCGGCCGACGCCCGCACACGCCAGTGGCTGAACGGTCGGATCACCATCTGCCGCGAGTGCAAGGTTGTCCCGGTCGAGTGTGTCGTCCGCGGCTACCTGGAGGGCTCCGGATGGAAGGAGTATCAGGCGACGGGCTCGGTGTGCGGGGTGCCGCTGCCCAAGGGGCTTAAGCAGTGCGACAAGCTGCCGGAGCCGATCTTCACGCCCGCCACCAAGGCCGCCGAGGGGCATGACGAGAACATCTCGTTCGAGCAGGCGGCGGAGGCGGTTGGACTGGAGACGATGGGTGTGCTGCGAGACCTCTCGTTGTCAATTTACAACGCGGCGGCCAAGCATGCCCTCGACCGCGGGATCATCATCGCCGACACGAAGTTCGAGTTCGGCCTCTCCGCGGATGCGGAGTCCCGCGCCGGCCGCGCATGGTCGCAGCCGATCCTCATCGACGAGGCGCTGACCCCGGATTCGTCCCGATTCTGGCCAGCCGACCGTTACCAGCCCGGCCGCTCGCAGCCTAGTTTCGACAAGCAGTTCGTGCGGGAGTATCTCGAGGAACTTGTCGCCGCCGGGCAGTGGAATAAGACCCCGCCCGGACCGGAACTGCCGCTGCGGGTCGTCGAGGGGACGCTGGCGCGGTACCGCGAGGCGCAGCAGAAGCTGTGCACGTGATCGCAGGCGAAGCCCCAGGATAAGCAAGGCTCGAAAGCCGCCAAGCGGAGCGGGTATGATCCGCGCTCGCGAATCCCCGAATCCAGCATCAGGTGCCCGACATGAAGATCCACGAATACCAGGCCCGTGAACTGCTCTCCAACGCGGGCATCCCCGTTCCGTCCTCGATGGTGATCGAGTCCCCGCTGGTCGCCGAGGAGGCGTTCAACAAGGTGACCAAGGCTGCCGGCATGGACGCGGGCAGCGCGCTCGCGGTGGTGAAGGCGCAGGTCCACGCGGGCGGGCGCGGCAAGGCGGGGTTCGTCAAGCTCGTCAAGACTGCCGCGGAGGCCGAAGACGCCGCGAAGTTCATGCTGACCAACAAGATGGTCAGCGTGCAGACAGGGCCCGAGGGGCTGGCCGTCAAGAAGCTGCTCATGGCCGCGGGCGTCGACATCGACAAGGAGTACTACCTTGCGGTGACGACCGACCGGGCGACCCGTCGCAACGTGCTGATCGCATCAAAGGAAGGCGGGGTCGAGATCGAGCAGGTCGCGCACGAGCGGCCGCAGGCGATCCTCAAGCAGTTCCTGCACCCGACGCTCGGCCTGCAGGGCTTCGCCGCCCGGAAGGTTGCGTATGCGCTGGGCTTCAGCGGCAAGCTCGCGAACCAGGCCGCCGACATCATGCAGAAGCTCGCGAAGGTCTTCGTCGAGAAGGATTGCACGCTGGCGGAGATCAACCCGCTGGTGCTGACGAAGGACGGCAAGCTGCTCGCGATCGACGCGAAGTTCAACTTCGACGACAACGGCCTGTTCCGCCACGCGGACCTGCAGTCCTACGCCGACCCGACCGAGGAGAACCCGGCGGAGGTGCGTGCGAGCGCGGCCGGTCTGAGCTACATCGCCCTCGACGGCAACATCGGCTGCCTGGTCAACGGTGCGGGCCTGGCGATGGCGACGATGGACATCATCAAGCTCCACGGCGGGCAGCCGGCCAACTTCCTCGACGTCGGCGGCTCGGCGAGCGAGCAGGCCGTGACCGAGGCGTTCAAGATCATCCTTTCGGACGCCGCGGTCAAGGGCGTGCTGGTCAACATCTTCGGCGGCATCATGCGGTGCGACGTGATCGCGCAGGGCATCGTGAACGCCGCGAAGGAAGTCGGCTTCAAGGTGCCGCTGGTCGTCCGGCTCGAAGGCACAAACGTCGAGGCCGGGCGCAAACTGCTGGACGCGGCCCGCAAGGACATCCCGACCATGCAGCCCGCGACCGACCTGACCGACGCCGCGAAGAAGGTGTGCGCGGCGGTCGGATAAGACCGGCAGCTTCTCCCCCCAAAGCCGTCCCACCTCGCCATCGCGGGATCGGATATGCTGCGCATATCCCAAGGGGAAAATGCCATGGCCGACATCAACGAACAGAAACTGCTGCTGGTGATCATCGCGATCCTCCTTCCTCCGCTTGCGGTCGGGCTGAAGGAGGGCATCGGTGGGCACCTCATCCTGAACATCATCCTGTGCGTGCTGTTCTGGCTGCCCGGCCTGTTGCACGCGCTCTACATTGTGCTGCGCTGAAGTCGAAAGACGGAGTCTCCATGGCGCGTACAACCAAATCCGCTTTGATCGCCAAACCACGATCAGCGGTCAAGAAGAAGTCGGCGGCCGGTCGCGATCAACGCAAAGCCGCTCCGTCCGCGGCAGAGCCACAGGCTTATGCAGGCGTCTCATCCGCCGCTGTGGAGAAGGCCACTGGCAAGCCATGGTCGCACTGGCTGGCCGTGCTTGACAAAGCCGACGCAAGACACTTGCCCCACAAGGACATTGCGGAACTGTTGCTCGGCCGGCACAACGTCCCGCCGTGGTGGTCACAGATGATTACCGTCGGCTACGAGCAGGCCCGCGGCCTGCGGGTGAAGCACCAGACGGCACGGGGCTTTTCTGTCAGCGCAAGCCGCACCATCGCAGCCGATATCAACGTGGTCTTCAGGGCATGGACCGAGAGCAAGGTCCGCGAGAAGTGGTTAGAGGGCGCACCCGTATCCATCCGCAAGGCCACGCCGGGCAAGAGCATCCGGCCGAACTGGACAGACCCTGCCGCCCGCAATGGCCGCGAACCGCGTCAACGCATCATCGAGGTCATCCTCGTCGACAAGTCCGCGCCTGGAAAGGCCAAGACCGCCGTGCAGGTACAGGAAGGCAAGCTGGCGTCCGCCAGCGAGGTCACCAAGCGGAAGACATACTGGGCGAAGGCGCTCGACCGCCTGCGGTCGCAGCTGGAGGCCTGACGCACCGTTTGGTTCTCTCTCACAAAGAAGCGGGCCCCGGGGA
>JAEYNG010000008.1 GCA_023412695.1 Planctomycetota bacterium
GGGGATGAGCGGTATCGTCTCAAACTCCGCCGTCCGCTTCCGGAGGCCAAACTGCGCGCGGGTCAGTTTGGAAAGGGCCTCCCGTGGCCGAAGGACGTCGAGAAGCTACTGATGATGGCGTCAGAGCTCGATGGTGGTCCGTTCGGGACGGTCACGCTCAATGGGCTTTGGCATGGCCTGAATGAGGTCTTTCCGACGGCCACGGAACTACTGGGCGACGGCTTCGGCAACACATGGGTGATCGATGTCGATTCGTCATCGGGACGTTGGGGAGCGGTGTACTACACCTGCCACGACCCGCCAGTAATCGTTCGTCAGGCTGCATCGCTCTCGGAGTTTCTCCAGCAATACATTGACGACATCGAGCAGCTCGCGTTCGTTCAGTCTCGGGCGATGGAGATCTGGAACGGCGACGAGGCGGCGGTCGGCGTATCCGACTTGTCTGCAGACCTTGCGTCCGCCGTTCCTATTGGGGCTCCGGAGGGTTCGCGTATTGTCAACATGAGCCGGGCACGGACAGGAGACGGCTTCATTTGGACTCCGGCAGAACTGGTCGAGCGGATCACCCATCCGGGCCATGATTTGATCCTTCTACTCAAGCCGCAATGGTGAAACGTTGATCACAGCTCTTCGCACGCTTGCGATGAGTTTTCTCGCGGCGGGAATCTGCGCGTGCTCGGCCGACTCGCCGGCGAACCCGTCGTTCGCGTTGACGGTGAGCGAGGCGCGGGCGGAGCTGGCGGAGATGGAGGGGTCACCGCGGGGGGCGGTGCGGCCGGTCGTGGTGGTGGGCGGGTATGCGGATCCTGGGATCGTGACGTCGCAGCTCGCGTCGCGGCTGCGCGCTGTGCTCGAGCCGGTGACGCCGATCATCACCGTTGCGCCAGGGTGGTGCGGCTCGATGGAGAAGGCGCGGGAAATGCTGCTGGAGGCGGTTGAAGACGCGTTGCCGGGGGGCGAGGGTGAGTGGACGGCCGAGGTCGACGTGGTCGCGGTTTCGATGGGCGGGCTGGTGTCGCGTTATGCCGCATGCCGGGCGCCGAGGGGCGCAGGCGGCTCCGCATTGCGCGGCTGATGACGATCTCGACGCCGCACCGAGGGGCGGCGATGGCCGCGCTGCCGACGATCGAGTCGCGCGTGCGGGACATGCGGGCGGGGTCGGCGTTTCTGTGTGCGTTGGACGATTGCGAGGCGGGCTACGAGCTGGTGCCATACTGCCGGCTGAACGACTGGATTGTGGGCGAGGAGAACGCCGCGCCGCCCGGGCGCGAGGCATGATGGGTGGCGAACCAACCGCTGCAGTTCGCGCACGCCGATGCGCACAAGGATCCGAGGATCCTGGCGGATATCTGCCGGCGGCTGCGTGGCGAGCCCGCGTATGCGACGCTGCCGGCGGCAGCGTTGCCGGAGTAACGGGTTACTTCTGCCCGCTCTGCTGCTTCTTCTTCCGCTCGTTCATGCGCTTCATCATCGCGGCCTGCTCCTTCATGGTGTCGCGGAGCATTGCGCGGAGCTAGTTGGTCTGTGCGCGGGACATGCCGGTCTTGTCGAGGTCGACGGTGATGGCGTTCAGCCAGACGGCGCGGTCCTCGGCGAAGCCGAGCTCGGCGAGGCGGGACTCGAGGTCGGGCATGTGGCCCGCGCCGTAGATGACGGCGATGTTCTTCTTGTCGGGCTCGTTCTCGAGGATGCCCATGAGGTCGTCGAGCACGACCTGGTTGCGGTCCTTGACGATGACGTCCATCATGCGGCCCATCTCGCCGGGCATCGCGTCGAGCAGCTCGTCGGCCTGGCCGAGGAGCTCGACCATCATCGCCTTGGCGAGGGTCGAGAACATCGGGTTGGAGCCGATGAAGCGGAGCATGACGCCGGCGAGCTTCGCGCCGACAGAGTCGCCGCCGAGCGTGCGGAGCAGTTCGTCTGCGTCCGCGCCGGAGCCGGAGATGCGCTCGGTCACCTGATCGACGGAGAGGTCGCTGTTGCGCCAGTTCGCGCCGGAGTGGTCCATCGCGTCGAGCTGGAAGACCAGGCCGAGGGCGCGGGCGAGCTGCTGCTGGATTCCGCCCTCGGCTTGATCGGGGATCTCGGCGTCGGCGATGGGCTTCTGCGCGGAGAGGGAGAGGTCCGCCGCGACGCCTTCGCCGCCGGGCTGGCCGTCGGCCCCGAGGCTGATCAGGTCAAAGGCGCCGCCGGGTTGCCCCTCAACGGTTCGGAGCGAATACACCACCGCCCGGTCCCAGGCGTCGGTCATCGACGCGGCGACGAGCGGGGCGATGCGCTCGTCGAGCGTTTCGCCCTTAGCGGTCGGGGTGGTGATGTCTGCGAGGGAGGCGGGGAGCTCGCCATGGGTCTTCTGGTACATCTTCACGGCGACGCCGAGGAAGCGGAGCCGCTTCTTCGTCGCTTCGACCTTGTCGTCGTCGGTCGCGCCGAGGTCGTGGTCGGCGCGGCCCGCGCCGGGCGGCTTGACGCCCTCGAACAGGACGACGTCCTTGGCGTCAAGGGATTCCTGGAGGGCGGTGTAGTATGACCGGTCGCCGACGTGAACGGCGGAGGCGAGCCAGATGACGCGGTCGTCGCTTTTGCGCTTGAAGGAGCGCGCGGCGACC
>JAEYNG010000211.1 GCA_023412695.1 Planctomycetota bacterium
AACCGGCCCAACGGCTCGACGATCCGCGTCGCCGTGCGACGCGACGCCGTTGCGTACAGGATCGAAGCCGGGGCTGAGTAAGAGAGGAAGCGGGGAGGGCGCGGCAGTGGTGGGTTGGGGCCGGAGCACGCATGCCGACGTACGGCGGATACGAGACGGTCAAGGAACTTCACCGCGGCGCTTTGGGCGCGGTGTGGTCCGCGCGCCGTGCGGGGACCGCCGATGAGCCGGTGTTCGCCGTCCGGGTGTGCCAGCCGGATGTCACAATCCTGAGTCAGATGCGGGCGACGGAGACGCTGAACGACTTTCTCGCGCGGGCCCGGGCGCAGCAGCGAGCCGCGCAGGCCGCGCCGCTCGTCGAGACGCGCTGGGCGCAGGTCTACGAAGTCGGCGAGCTCGCGCCGTCGGAATCGGCGAGCGCGGGCGCGTACATGGTCACTGACCTCGCGACCCGCGGCACGCTCGAGAGCCTCGTTGCCGCGCGGGCGGACATCGATGCCCGCACACTCGCCGCGATCGCCGAGGGGATCGTCACCGGCCTTGTGCAGATCCAGAGCTCGGCGGGAGGCGGTCGCGGCCACGGCGCGCTGCAACCGTCGAACGTGTTGCTGCTCGCGGGCACGCCGGGTCAGCCGTTGCCTAAGGGCGGGGCGTCAAGGGGCAAGCTACCACGGGTCGCGCTGACGGACCCTGCGTCTGTCGCTGCGCGTACGCCCGAGGCGATGGCCGGGGACGATCTGGTCGCGCTCGGCGGCGTGCTGCACCAGCTCGTGCTGCACGAGCCGTTCCGCGGCCAGCTTCCGCTTGCGCCAGATGCACGCTGGAACCGGCTCGGCAAGAGCGGCGATGCGTGGCGACAGCTCACCGAGAAGCTGCTGGACCGTTCCACCGCGCCGCCCGCGCTGACCGACGTGCTCGCGGAGGTGCGGACGATCCGTCGTATCCGACGCTCGCGTGCGCCGTGGATCGTCGGGGCGGCGGCGTTGCTGTTGGTTGCCGGTGGCGTTGGTATTTACTGGGTCGCCGAGCGTGCACGCCAGCAGCAGGCGGCCCCGCTCCCCGAGACGCTGTGGGGGCCGGAGGCATCGGAGCGATGGGTCGCGCTCTGCGACGCCTACCGCACGTGGTACGGCTCGCTGTTGACGCGTCTTGAGCAGCGTCCGCCGACAGCGAGCACGCAGCACCGCACACGCCGCTCCTGGTACGCCGCGCTCGACAAGGACCTCGCCGAGCTGCTGTCGCCGCACGGGCTGACCGTCGGCAAGGGTTCGGACCCGTGGAGCCTCGCGGGCGTCGAAGCGGGCGCGGACCTCTCCACGCTCGCGAGCAGCCCCACCGCGCGGGCTCGCTCCGATGCGAGCGTCGAGAAGACGCGGGCCGCGCTCGAGGCGATCGGCGCGCTGCAAGGGGACCTGCGCGAGAAGTGGTCGGGCGTCGCGCGGATGCAGTCGCTCGCCGGGGAGTGGGAATCTCGCGGGTGGGCCCGACAGGGGGAGTATGTCCGGCGTGTGGCCGACGCTGTCGCGCCCGGCGAGGCCGCATCGGCCGATGTCGCGACGTCGATCGACGACCTGCTCCGCGCCCGAGGCATGGTCGAGCGCGTCGAGATGCGCTGGCAGGCGTTGCGGAAGCTCGCCGACGAGGTCGCAACCGCCGATGACCCGGTGCTGAAGAAGACGCCGCAGAGCATCGAGGGGATCGTTCTTCCGCCGGTTGATCCTGCGACCGCCGGGACCTCGCCGGGGCGCGACGATGTCGCCGCGCTCGAACGCGACATCGATGTCGCTACCGAGATCGCCCAGCGCCTGCAGCAGTTCCTCGGCCAGGAGTGGCAGGGGATCGACGCGGACTCGTTCCGGTCGTCCTCTCGATACGCGCAGCTGGTCGATGCCGAACCGGGCGCCGAGACGCTGGAGGCATGGCTGTTCGAGGTGCGCGGTCACGCGCGGCTCGACCCCGCGCTCGACCCCCGCGGCTCGTGGGACGCCGTCGCGCTGCTCCAGCCGATTACCTCTGCGACGGCGGAGCTCTCGCGCCCGCCGCTAAGCGTCGAGCTCGATCGCCAGACCGTCGACCGTATCGCGTCGGTTGAAGCGTCGGTGGCCGAGCTTGCGCCGACGAAGATGCTGTGGAACCGGCGGAACCAGGAGCAGGTCGAGACCGGTGCGCTGCGTGTCCGTCGCGAGATCGCCTCGCTGCAGGCTGAGCTCGAGGGCCGTATCGCCGAGCGACGGCAGGAACTGGCGACCACCGCCGAGCAGCTCCGCACGCAGCTCCGGGCGCGGGCCGCGGTGTCGCCGGACTCTCCCGCGCTCAACGCCGCGTGGAACGCCGGGCGCGACCGCCTGCTCGAGAGGCACACCGGCATCGACGTCGAGGCGCTCAAGCTCGCCGCACGCAACCTCGAGGGCGAACTCAACTGGGCATCGGCGGCATTCGGCGCGGCTCGCCCGGGCGATGACCTCGACGGGCGCGTGCGCAGGCCGCCGGGCGCTAAGGGCCCGCTCTTTACTTCTCGCATCGCAAAGACGATCGGCGAACTGCGTGAGCAGGCGCTCGCGGCTGCGTTGCAGGAGGCCGGAGATCCGCTCGGCGAGTCTTTCCGTGCAAAGATCGAGGCCGCGGCACGCGTGCACCGCGAGCGTATGGACACCGTCGCCGCGCAGGTGACCGCGCTCGAACTCGCGCAGCTCCGCATGGATGCCGGCGACCCGCTGATCGACGAGACCGGCAGCGCGGAGCGCCTTACGCGCGCTTCGCAGACCGCGCGCGAGCTGTCCTCACGCTCACCCGCGATCACCGAAGCCCTCGCGGATCTCCGCTCGCGGCTTGACACTGTCGGCCAGGTCATCCAGGAGACCTCGCCCGACGCGTTGATCGCGCTCATCCGCAACGCCCGCCCGGATCGCCCTGAGACCGCGATGGCCGCGTTCCGCCGACTCGGTGCGCCGGAGGTCGGCTGGCCCGCGACCATCGATGACCTGTCCGAGGGCGCGGGCGTCCGCGACGCCATGCTCCGCGTCGCCGCGTCGATCAACGACGCCGCCCGCAGCGAGGAGCTCGCGGGCTCGGTACGCCGCGCGCTCGCGGCCCGCTGGACAGCGCTCGCCTCGCGCACGGCCGACGCCGTTGCGTTCGAGCCCGTCGCGCTCGCCGCGCCGGACTTCGCCGTCACGACCTCCACGCTCCCGCCGACGCTGCGGTTCAACGTCCTGCTCACGCAGGTCCGACGCGCCCTCGCCCGTCCCGGCCTGCAGGAAGATGTCGCCCGCCAGCTCGCGGCCGCGTTCGTCTCCGACGTCCGGGCCATCAACGGCCTGCCGCCCGCCGTCACGTCGCGCGTTGCGCAGGTCACCGGCCTGATCGACGGCTCCGAGCCCGAGCCCCCGTCGATCGATCCGCTCACGCTCGGCCCGGGCGCGGCGGGCTGGCGCGGCGAGGCCGACGAATCCGGCCGCCTCACCTTCACCAGCAGCAACACCCGCCTCGAGTTCGTCCGTCTCGAGGTCCAGCGCGGCGGCGAGACCGTCCCTGTCTATTTCGGTGTCAGCGAGGTCTCCGTCGGCACGCTCGCACGCATCGTCTCCCAGGCCCGTAGCCAGGCCGAGCTCCGCCAGACGCTCCAGCCTTTCGATCCTGGCACCGCCACGTGGTCCGGCCCGCGGTCATGGACGTGGAACAGCAGCGGCGCGGTCACCCACGCACCGCTCTGGCTCAAGCTCGACGCCAACGCCACCGCGCAGCGCCCGGCCTACGCCCCCGCACTCCTGCGCCCGGGCGATTTCCGCCTCGTCCGCGACGAGGCGGGCGGCGAGCCCTCCGCCGAGCACCCGATGCAGCAGCTCTCGCCCGCCGCCGCCGCGCTCGTCGCGCGCATGGCCGGCTGCCGCCTCCCCGCGACCGACGAGTGGCGCGCCGCGCGCGGGCAGTTCGCCGCCACCGCCGAGCTCGCCGAGTGGAACCTCCGCGACGCCACCTTCACCGCGCAGAAAAACCACACCCGCGCCATGCAGTCGCAGGTCGTCAACAAGGCCAGCTTCCCCTGGCCCGACGCCAACATCCTTCTGCCCGATGAGCCCAAGGTCCCCGTGCAGGACCGCGCCACCGCCTACGAGTTCGACGACGGCACGCTCTGGTTCACGCCCGCGACGTCCGATTCACGCCACCCCGTCCACCACCTCGTCGGCAACGTCGCCGAGTACGTCTTCGATCAGCCCGACCGCATGGACGCCGCGCGGCCGACCGCCGACGGCGTGCAGTCCGTGTTTCAGTCCGCGCCAACCGCGCTCGGCGCGATCGGCGGCTCCGCGCTCTCGCCGCCCGAGCTCGCGCCCGACACCCGCATCCCCGTGGACCTGCTGTTCTCGACCGAAGGCTTCGCGGACGTCGGCTTCCGACTCGCGTTCACTGCCCGCGGCACGCGCCCGCCGCGAGAAACCCTCGCGTCGAAGATCCTCCGCGTGCTCTCGCCCGACACCTACATCTTCGCCGGCCGCTGAGCGCCGCCGTCATTCGCGATCGGGCACCGTCACCACCGCCTGCCCGCTCTCCGCGAAGATCGAGTTGCCCAAGCTGTCCCCCGCGACCATCAGCCCGCGCCGCTTCGCCGGCGTCGGCGACGCCTGCGACACCGTCATCGACTGGTTCGACGCCAGCGAGGACGGCTCCCCGCTCGTGCACCCGCTCGCCGCGAGCGAACCACCGACCAGCAACAGGACAACAGCCGAACGCCCGCGCGTCATAGGTCATCTCCAGTCCGCCGCGACCATCCGCGGCGGGCCCGCTCCGCATCGTCAACTCCCGGTTCCGGGTGTATGTCGATCCATCGGTGCACTCACACGCCCTGCCTGCACGCGTGCGCAACCCGCAAACCGCCCCGATCCGGCCGACATTGCCGCTCCCCCCTCCGTCCGGTAAAGTCTGCCCCCTGCGTGAAAGCCCCGTTCGCCGGAACCCCCCGTGCCCGCCGTTCCCAATCAACCCGCCCCGCCCGGGGGAGATCCCCTCGCCGCCGCCCTCCCGCTCGCGCCCGGCGCACGCGTCTCCCCCGCGGCCGCGGCCCAGCTCGCCGCC
>JAEYNG010000083.1 GCA_023412695.1 Planctomycetota bacterium
GGTCGCCCCCCTGCTGCGATCGGCGGCACGCAATCCATCGGCAGAGCTCGTCGGCGTCGTCGTACGCTGGCTGAGCGGACCGAAATCCTGCCGCGAACCGGCACTCGGGGCCGCGGCCGCCTTGTACGCAAAGGGCCTGCTCAGCGAGCCGCAGGACATCCGGACGCTCCGCGATGCGCTGCGTGGCATCCCGCTGGAAGACCTTACACCCGGGACCAACGGCACCCTGGCGATGTACTACACGCTCGGCGACGATGCCGACCGCGCCAAGGTGCAGGCCCTGCTGACCAGTCAGGACGCGATCCGGAAGCTCGCCGCAGCGAACCTTCTCGCAAATGACCCGTCGGCTCTCGACGCGCTGCTCACCGCCGCCTCGAATGACAGCGCTTTGCTAGCCGCGGCCACGCGGGCAGCCTCGCTTCATCGGGCGACAATCGACGGCTACGAGGCCATCGCCAAGCTCCCCGCGCCGAACGACGCTCAGCGCCGCGAGGCATTGCTCGATGTCGCTGCGGAGCTACCGCCGGGCGAGCTCCTGGCAGCGGCGAGGAACACCGAAGACGCGGCGTTCCGCGAATCGCTGCTCTCGCGGCTGACCGAGACGCAGGAGCTACAGACCTTCGGCGTCTGGCGGAGCGCTCGGCTGACCCCCCACCCCGCGGTGATCTCCGGGCTCCTGCTCCTGGCGGAGACTCGGCTGACGCTCGGCCAGCCGGCGGGCGCGCTCGAGGTGCTGAACGACCTCCAGCCCGTATCCCACCTTATCAGCGGCGAGTTCGATACGCTCCGCACCGTCACGCTGCTCTGGCTGAATCGCATCGACGAGGCCCAGCAGTGCAAGGGCGACGCCGCGGCGTGGCTGGACGGCCTGGAACGCTCGATCGAACTGCCCCACGCAAGCGCGATCGTCCGCGCGATCGAGACGCGCTTTGACTCGATGAGCGATAGCGAAGGGCAACGCCTCAGGCAGCTGCGGGATCGGCTTCAGCGGGGTTAACGGCGGGGGAGGCGGGCTACTCAACGCGGCCGGGGCGGATGAGCTCCAGCACGCCGCGAACGGCGAGCGGGCCGCGACGGGTGACCTCGACAGCAGCCGCGGAAGGCAGCGCGGCGAGGGCCTCGTCCGCCGAGTCGAAACCATCGGTCGGGTCGAGAGCGGTCTCGAACCAGGCGTCCCAGCGACGGTCGAGCTTACGGACCAACCGGCCAGCCGGAATCAGGGGTTCCTCGCACCGCAGGCCGGTGACGAGCTGATACCCGATCTCAGCAACGGAACGGACCTCGTCACGAGCGACCTCGGTGTCGAAGCCTCCCCCACCCTTCAGGGCACGCCGCAGGCCGTACAACTCGATGATCAACCGCCCGTGCCGATCGACGAGCACCTCGTCCATCTGGACAGGGCCATGGCAGTGCTGGCGAGTATGGGCATAGCTCACACCCTGCAGGATCTGCGTCAGGGCGGGCTCGATCTCGAACGGGCTCAACTGGCCGCCCTTCTCGCGGAGCAGGCGAGCGAGCGACCGGATCCCATCAGCGTCCCCGGTGAACGGGCAGATCACCCAGGGCGTATCCGTCTGATCGAGCGCAACCTGCTCGACTTTCAGCAGATGCGACTCGTCCAAGGCGGCCGCACGCTCAACGGCGGAAATGAACCGACGCTGGTCCGCGCGGCTCTTCTGGGCCGCGAAGCGGTAGGCGACGTGGCTGCTGTTGTCCGCCTCATGGAGAGCAAGCCAGCGGTCAGCGATCGCGCACGGCTCGAGCGCCCGGGTCAGCGCGAAGGGTCCAAGCATGGGACGTTGAGCGTGGTCCAGCATTCAACCGCCGCCTTCGCGGCCTCCTCCACACCCTCCCCTCGCACGAGGCTCCGGGCGATTGCCGCGTATCGGCAGTTTGCCCGGAAAGCGACCAGTTTAGACCGATGCCGGAAAATTGTACAGCTTCACCCACACATTATGCGAACAAATCACGAAGATATGCTCATTCTTCCGCATCGGGCTGCTCGCGGCCTTCCCGGAGCCGCTTCATCTGGTCAAGCGTCTTGTCCAGCTGCTGTTTAAGCAACCGCACCCGGAGGAGGGACCGGACACGGGTGAGCAGTTCGAGCTTGTTGACCGGCTTGGTGAGGAAATCGTCGGCACCGGACTCCACCGCCCGCTCAACGTCCCCCACTTCATTGAGCGCGGTGACCATGATGATGGGGATATCCCGGGTCGCGGGCGAGCTCTTGAGCTTCGCGCACAACTGGAAGCCGCTCATCCGGGGCATCATCACATCAAGGAGAATGATGTCGGGAATGCTCTGATCGATCAGCTCGAGCGCCTCGACCCCGTCGCGGGCGGTGCGGACCGGGCAGTCAAGGTCGTCCAGGTAGGCGTTCAAGAGCTCGAGGTTCTGGGCGTTGTCGTCCACCAGCAGGATGGAGCCGGTGACCGGCTGGGGTGTGTCAAGGCTCGACGGCTCGGCGGGCTGTGTTGGTTGCTCGGGCATCAGGTCCTCACGGGCTCCTGCCATGGTACACACAAATGCCTCCCCGCACCGCGCGGAGGTCTCGCGCAACGCTTACCCGGGCCCGTATTATCGCCTTCGCCGGTTGTCTGAAGCGCGTGCGCACAAGCGGCCGATGAAGGGTGTGCCTGTCCGCGTTGACGGGCCCTTCAGGAGGGATCCGGGAATGACTGAAGCTGCCGTGCGGCCAGGCCGCGGCGTCGTGTTCGCCTTTGTACTCTCGACGCTGGCGCTCTGCGCGACCGCGCTCGGGCAGGGTTCGCTCGAACAGCGTGTCCGGACCGCGCTCGAAAAAGCCCGGCTGGGTAAGGCCAGCGTCGGTGTCTGCGTGGTCGACGTGTCCGACGGCCGCGAGTTGGTCTCCCTCTCCTCCGCCGGCGCGGCGTCACCGTCGCTCATCCCCGCCTCGAACCTCAAGCTCATGACCACCGGGGCCGCGCTGGTCACAGTTGGGCGCGACTTCGAGTTCCGTACTCGCTTCGTTGTTCAAGGCGACCGGGTTGTCATCGAGGGGAGCGGCGACCCGGGTCTTGCCGACCCTGCGCTGCTGGCGCAGATGAAGACCAGCGTCGAGCAGTTCCTTGACAGCATCGCGGATTCGCTCGCCGCGGCGGCCAAGGGGCCGGTCCGCGAAATCGTGCTCGACGACCGTGTGTTCGACCGCGAGGCGATCCACCCGACGTGGCCGATCGACCAGCTCAACCGGGCGTACTGCGCGCCGGTCAGCGGCATCAACTTCCACGCCAACATCCTGCACGTCTTCCCCGCGCCGGCGAGCCGCGCGGGCGACCCGCCGTCCGTCCGCACGGAGCCCGGGGCGGCGTGGATTGAGTTCGATCGTCAACGGGCCCGGACCGTCCGCGAGGGCAACACGGCGATCTGGGTCGAGCACGGCTCGTCGCCGTTTCGCTTCGGGCTTCATGGCAGCGTGCGGAACGCGCCGACCGAGCCCGTGAGCGTGTCCGTCAAGGAGCCCGCCTCGATCTTCGCACGCCTGCTGGCGGATCGGCTCGCCTCGCGCCTGAACTGCCCGACACCGTCGATCCGCCTCGCCTCGCCGGAGGAGCCGGTCGCATCGGCTTCCGAGAACTCGACGATCGCCCTGGTCGTCCGCACGCCGATCAGCCTCGCGCTGCAGCGCTGCAATGTCGATTCCGACAACCTCTACGCCGAGAGCCTGCTCAAGCTGACCGGTCACCAGGTGACTCACCAGCCGGGTTCGTGGGCCAACGGCGCGGCCGTCGTCCGGATGATTGTGAAGGACCGGATCGGCCCGAGCTACGCCGCGGAACTCGCGATGGCCGACGGCTCGGGCTTGTCCCGCGGCAACCGGGTCACGCCCCAGTTGCTCGCACACTGGGTCGCGAACGTCGCGTCCGATGAACAGGTCGGCGACGTCTTCGTGCAGTCGCTGGCGGTCGCGAAGGAAGAGGGAACGGTCAGGAACCGCTTCAAGAACGTCAAGCTTGCCAACGAGGTGCGAGCCAAGAGCGGGTACATCCGCGAGGTCCGCACGCTCTCGGGGCTCATCTCCGCTCCGTCGGAAACGGGCTCGCTCGTGCCCGGGCAGCAGTCGCCGCGGCGGCTGGCGTTCAGCATCCTCGTGAACGAGATTCCGCCCGGAGCTGACCAGCGGGCAAAGGAGTTTCACGAGAACGTGGTCGAGGTGCTCGATGACTATCTCGTTGAACGCTCCCGGGTGACGGCGGCCGCCGGGGTCCGTTGACCGCCGCTTGCATGGCGGGGCCGGACCGCACACAATGCGGCATGGACCGACTCTGCATTGTCGTTGTCGCCGCGATCGTGGCGGCGTTGGCCGGGTGCACAACCGCCGGCAAGCCTGCCGACAGCCGCGCGATCATCTCGGCCCGAGACCCCGCATCGCTGGTGATCCTCACCGGCTCGGGCGAGCCGGCCGCCTGGGACACGATGATCGAAGCGTGCGCCGAGGCCGACGCCGTGCTGATCGGCGAATGCCACGGGCAACCCGTCGGCCAGGCGTTCCAGGCAAAGTTCTTCACCGACCTGCTTCAGCGTGCCCCTCGTGCGGCGGGCGCACTCGAGTTCTTCGAGCGTGACGAGCAGGCCGCGCTCGACGATTTCCTTCTCGGCGTGACCGATGAACAGCAGTTCCGACGCGCTACGCGGCGGACGGAGAGCAACTACACCAGCGGGCACCGAACGATCGTCGAGGCCTGCCGTGCCGCCGGGCGGCCGGTCATCGCGGCGAACGCGCCGCGTCGGTACGTGCGGATGGCACGCCAGGACGGATATGAACGCCTTGCGCAGCTCACGGCGGAGCAGCAACGGCTGTTCGTCGTGCCGGCGTTCCACCCCGAGGACCGGTACAGGGACGAGTTCTTCAAGATCATGGGCGGCGAGGACCTGCTCACCGACCCGGCCGACGAGGATCACGCCAAAGTCGAGTCGCGTCAGAAACGCCGCGAGAACATCGAGAACACGTTCCGGTCGCAGAGCATGTGGGACTGGACGATGGCCGACTCGGTCGCCCGCGAGATCACAAACGGATCTTCGCCGGTGGTATTGGTTGTCGGCCGGTTCCACACCGACCACAACGGCGGGCTGGTGCAGGCGCTCCAGCACATGAAGCCGGACGCAAAGATCGTCACGATCAGCAGCATCGACGCGTGGTCGGACAGGCTGCGCGTGGAGGATCGCGGAGCAGCGGACTTTGTGGTGTATATCGGGGAGTAGTCACAGCAACCCGCTCGTCTCCTCCAGCCCGAGCATCAGGTTGGCGTTCTGCACGGCCTGGCCGGAAGCGCCCTTCACAAGGTTGTCTTCCGCCGCGACGATGACCACGCGTCCAGCGACGGCCCGCGCGTTCACGTGCACCATGTTCGTACGCTGGACATCGCGGAGCGCGGGCGCATCATCACGCACCACGATGAACGGCTCACGCTCGTACGCCGCGCGGAGACAAGCTTGCAGCCGATCGGTCGAGACCTCTACGCCCGCGGCGGGCACGGCATAGATCGTTTCAAGGATGCCACGTTCGATCGGCAGCAGGTGCGGAACAAACAACGGCTCGCTTGCGGAGGCCAGTTCCGCGTCGCACTTCATTCGCAGAGTCTGAGCAATCTCCGGCTGGTGCCGGTGCACACCGATGCCGTATGCCGAATAGTTCTCGTTCGCCTCCGGGAAATGCAGGTTCTGCTTCGGCGTCCGGCCCGCGCCGCTCACGCCCGACGCCGCGTTCACGATGATCGAGCCCGGGTCAATCAGCCCGTCGCGCAACAGCGGGATTAACGCGATCGCCGCGGCGGTCGGGTAGCACCCAGGGTTGGCGCACAGGTCGGCCTTGCGCACATCATCGCGGAACCACTCGGTAAGGCCGTACACCGCGCGGGGAAGGTTGCCGGCGTCCGTGTGGCGGTGGCCGTAGGCACGCTCGTACGTCGCCGCGTCGCGCAGGCGGTACGCCGCGGACAGGTCCACGACTTTCACGTTGTGCTCGAGGAGCTTGGGCGTGTGCTCCATCGCCGCCTCGTGCGGCAGGCACAGGAACGCGAGCCGGCATCTTGCCCCAATCTTTGCGGCGTCGATCGGCTCGCACTCGCCGGAGACGTGCGCCCCCAGCCTGCGGGCCAGCCTCGGGAACTCCTCGTCGATCCGAGGGGCCGGGACACGGGCCGATGCGAGGTAATCGATCCGCACACCCGGGTGGCGGGCGAGGATCTCGATCAGTTCGAGACCGGTATACCCGGTCGGACCGACGACGGCGACGGGGATGCGGTCGGTGGACCGCCACGCGGCGGAGGGTTTGGTCATGCGGCGATTGTTGCACGCCCGGACGCCAACGACCGATCAACCCTCCCGCCACACCTAGGATTTACCGATGTCATCACTGCTCCCGATCCTCCAGACCATGCGCGACCTTCTCCTGGTCGTGCTGGGCTTCAGCCTCATCATCGTCGTCCACGAGCTCGGACACTTCCTGGTCGCCCGCTGGGCCGGGGTGCGTGTGCTCGCCTTCGCCGTCGGCTTCGGCCCGGCCTTGGTCTCCTACCGAAAGGGCATGGGGATCCGGCGCGGCTCGACCGAGCCGGAGTACAACCGCCGGTTGAAGGACGACCCCACGCTCGCCCGCTCGCTCGATATCAGCGCGACCGAGTACCGGCTGAACGCACTGCCCTTCGGCGGGTACGTCAAGATGCTCGGTCAGGACGATGCCGATCCGGGCTCGCGGAGCGACGAGCCGGATTCGTTTCAACAGTGCCCGATATGGAAGAGGATGGGCATTATCTCGGCAGGGGTCGTGATGAACGTCATCCTCGCCGCGGTGCTCTTCATCGTGGTCTTCTCCGCAGGATTGAAGACAGAGCCCCCCATCGTCGGAACGGTCGTGCCGGGCAAGCCCGCGGCTGCGGCGGTGCCCGTGAACGGGCCCGAAGCCGGCGTGACCGAGATCGGACTGAAGCCCGGCGATGTGGTCGTGAGCCTGGATGGCGAACAGCCGGTCAAGTTCCAGGACATCGTGCACGCCGCGGCGATGTCGGGCCGGGGCGAGGCGGTCGAGATGATCATCAAGCGGCCGGGCGTCGATGTCCCGCTCCGCTTCGAGATCGTGCCGGACGTTGACGAGTTCACCCGCTTACAGATGATCGGGATCTCCCCGCTCATCTCCAACCGCGTGGTGGTAGTGAAGTCGCACACGGAGCGGGAGCTGTTCGCGAATCAGCTGAAAGCCGCGGGCGTGCCGGAGATCGAACCCGGCATGACGGTTGTCGGCGTGAACGGCGAACCGGTCACCACGCTCCATGCGGTGACTGAACGTGTGCGGGCATCGAACGGCGAGCCGCTCACCATCGAAGCGGAGACCGCAGACGGCGGAACAACGTCCTTTACGATCCGGCCGAAGCCGGAGCTGATGGCGACAAAGCTCCGCGTCAGCGGGTCAAGTGACGAACTGGTCACGGCCGAGATCGACCACCTCGCCGGCCTTGCACCGGTGTTGCGGGTTGTTGCGACGAGTGCGGCCGGCGAAGCGGCGGGCCTGCGGCCGGGGGACGTGTTCACGCTGCTCGGCACGATCGAGTGGCCCAGCATGGTGGACGGGATACTGCAGATTCGCGCGAGCAAGGGACAGACGATCCGTGCCGCGGTTCTTCGACAGAACGACGCGGGTGAGTGGACCGAGGTAGACCTTGGGGACGTACCGGTCAGCCGAGAAGGGGTGATCGGCTTCACTGCCGGCACATCGCTCGATGTGCTGCCAACCGTTGCGTTGTGGCCGCGGCTGCCGCTGGCTGACAAGTCGGGCGCTTTGCCCAGCGGCTCGCGGCTCGGGCTCGTGCCCGGAAGCCGGATCCGCGCGGTGGACGGGCATGCGATCAACACGCTCGCCGAGGCTCGCGAAGCGCTCATCGCGGCGGTGGGCGACGCCCGTGCAGATGGGACGATCGAGCTGTCAGTCCAACTCCCATCGCTTGGCGGGCGCAAGGGCGACGTCGAGACGGTCACATGGCAGCTCCCGGAATCTGAAGCCGCGGAC
>JAEYNG010000093.1 GCA_023412695.1 Planctomycetota bacterium
CCCTTCGCCGGGGATGACAGGGCTGCTCGTCGCGGCGGCGGCCCTCGCGTCGCGGCGACGCCGCTAACCGCCGGCGCGGAGACGCGACGAATGACCGCTACGTTCCGCTCCCATCTGGTAGCGGTCAGCTGAGTCTACCCCCCGTGGCCAACTGGCCACTCAGACGATCGGATGTGGATCTCGATGTGCCTGCATACCAGATCCACGTACTCGGGTTCTACCTCAAACACGCGCGCCGCCGCCTTATACCGATCAACTGGATGTGGATGGCCGGATTCGCGCAGCATTGAGCGTGGAGACAACGCTCCAACGAGCATGTACAAGTACGCCAATGAAATGGCGGAGGTTACCTTGTGATCTCCCATGAGTTCGACCGCCTCGGCGTCGTAGTCGGGCGGCTTGTTGGTAGCCAACCAGAGCATTCGCTCCAACGCATAGTCATCCGCATGCCGCTCCTCATCGAGCTGCCTTGACGTGCTGAACCCAGACGCCGAAACGAAGAGGTCCACCCCTGCTTGGTCGTGGGAATCCGCCGGGGTGGAGCGCAGGTAGTGGCCGACCTCGTGCAAGGCGATAAAGAGCACCTGATAGTTCATCAGCGCGCTGGCAACCATCGCCGCCTCAGAACCGCCCGCGCTGGGCACGGGCATGGAGAGTCCCTCGTTCGTACTGCGCTTGAGCTTCAGCAGCTGTCGGTGGGCGCTTGCAACGCGGAGCATGCCCAGAATGCCCCTCCGGCTGAGGATGGTCTTAAGGAGCCGGTTTCCGTCCTGGATGGCGCGGAGAAAGAAGAAGCTCACCCCGATCACCGCGTGCTCACGGAACTGGAAGAACCCCGCCGACAGTCCTGGAATTGAGAGTGCCATCACCTCGATCGCGTTGGTCCGATCGCTTCCAGAGTGCTTCCGCACAACTCGGCTGGCGAAGTCCAGGCTGGGGAACCAGTGCAGGGCGGGGTGCTCGCTGGCGGCTCTCTCGAACCGTGACCGTAGATCTCCGATCACCTGCTCCCGTTGGTCGGGAGGCAAGTGGTTGAGCAACTCCGCATCGGGCGACTTGAGGACCTCATCAAACTGCTCGGGACGGGCGCGATACCCGCGCTCGCGGCTCATGTACTCTGGAGAGTACAGCTTCATCTTTCCAAACTTGGCCTCGACCAACTCGCCAAGGGAGCGGCTTGAGGTGATTTGGACTGCCTCGGCCTCACTGATTGCGATACGACTCTCCATTGGTCGCTCCCGTCGCTCCTCCGCCATCAGGCGCCGCCATCTGATCACCAATTACTTCAGGGCCTTTTCGATCTCCGCCGCGACCAGTCTGTCATCGAGATACCCGATGATTCCGTGGCGGTTGTCGGTCCAGTTCTTGACCTTCTTGTGGTTCGCGATCGGCGGTCTGAGATCCCACGCCGGCGCTTCGAGCGCATACAGCGACACCACGTCACGCGGGTCATAGGCGTTGTACCACTGCTTGACACATCCGGGCCGGTCGAGCGGTGTTGCAAGGTGATCGCGGACCGGCTCAATCCCGAGTGGCGAGCCAAGCGTCACAAACAACGGAACGGTGATCCCGGAGGCCGTCGCGAGCGACCGAAGCACGTTGAAAGCCACAACCGTGCCGAGGGAATGGCTGACGACGACCCACTGACCGGGCGTAAGGCAGTCCAGCACGATCTTGTTGATGTGCCGTCGGACGGCCGGATTTGTCAGATACACGAAGACATCCCGAGTAAATCGATCGATGGCCTTGGCTCCGAGCGGGGTGTCGTCAAGAGCGCGGAGCACCGCATGGACCCACCGCCAGTTCATGGGGCCCCGCTCGGCCGGAGCGACATCCATCTCCTCTGCGATGTTTGCTTCTGGGATGCCGTATCCGTTGGCCATCGCCGAGTAAACGGCGAGCATGAACTCCATCTCCTCCCGGTCGAAGTCCGCCCCGCCGCGTGACGCCACATCCGCGGCCAGGGGAGTGTCCAGTTCGCGAACGAGCCTGTCGAGGTCATCGCCGTAAAAGGGCATGACTGTTCTGACCCCGCTCGGCCGTGCGACGCCCGCGTGGTTGAAGCCCTTATCGAGGGCTCGGTTCCACTCCGACTCGAGCTCGGACACGATCTTTCCCTGCTGAGAGCGTCCATGTACAAAGAGAATGTTCAATGAAGGGCTCCCGTCGCAATCGCGGCTTCAAGAATGTCTACACCTTCGCGGCCAAAGGTGGTCCACAGAGATGGAACTAGATGTGTTCTGGCCAAGGCCACTGCGGGATGAAGCCGCGCCTCGGCCTCGCCGAGCAATGCCCAGCCCTGGCCCAGCATCGGGCAGAACGGCGCAACGTGCTGCATTCGGTTGAGCATCGGCGGAAGTCGATCGGCCAGAAGCGCAACATCGAACGGGACCGGGTCTTGGTCGCGTTCCATGTACTCAAGCACCGACCGGATCTCCCGCTCGTCACCGATCTGTGCATAGGCGTACGCGGCGTAGATCCCAAGCGTCGGGTCATAAAATTTGAACCGTCGAAGCGAATCCGCGGTACGGCCGGCGAGGTCCCGCTCGATTCGAAAGCCACCGTAGCGTGCCGCGGCCGCCACGATTGCGTGAGCGGCACGAACCTGCGGTTCGAAAGCCCGGAAGTCGTCGAATCGGGCCGTCCCCCTCGCCGGCGTGTACGCAACACTCACCACCTTTGAGGTCTGCCGCCCCCGCTCCACGAGAACAGTGCCGACAAAGCCTGGCATCACGGCAAGCACCGTTCCCGTGCCGTCGTCAAACCGAATGAGTACCGACGGGGCATTCGGGAAGTTGGCCGGGCGGTAGCACCGGATGTGGGTGGCGTCATGCTCCATGAACAGGTCCACCTGCGCGTCTGCCACCAT
>JAEYNG010000147.1 GCA_023412695.1 Planctomycetota bacterium
CAACATCTGGTACCGCACCCGCGCGAACAAGAAGAAACTCGCCGCCCCAACCGCGGCCTGACCCGCCCGCCTCACCCCGCCCTGGCCGCCGGGTCCTGCCGGTAGTACATCTTCAGCGTGTCGTACAACGCGGCCTCGCGCTGCCGCATCTCGCGCGACCGCTCGAAGAATGCCTCCGTCGCCACGGCGAAGAACTCCGCCGGGTTCGTCGCGCCATAGCGGTCGAGCACGAGCACCGACGCCCCCGGCCGCGCTGTCCGCAGCCGGTTGAACGCATCGTTCATCACGCTCCGCCACGTGCGATACTCCGCCGCGCCGCCCAGCGGCGGCGTGCCGTCGACCACCCCGTCGAGCATGTCGAGCTTGTGGGCGAACTCGTGCAGCACGAGATTGCGCCCGTCGTCGCCCTCCGCCGCGCCGTGCAGCGCATCGGCCCACGAGATGATCACCGGCCCGCCGTACCACGCCTCGCCCAGGTTCGCCGAACCCTCGTGCACGATGCCCATCGCGTCGCGGCGCTTGGTCGTCGCGAAATACCCCGTGGGGTACACCAGGATCTCCGACACGTTCGGATACACGGGGTCGGTTAACGGATCGATCTCAAAGCCTGCCAGCAGCAACGCGGCCTGCGCCGCGATGACCATCCGCATCTGCACCGTCAGCTCGAGCCCCGCGCACCCCTCCCACCGCTTCTCCGCGAACATCACCAGCGCGAGGTCCGCGAGCTTGTTGCGTTCCTGCTCGCTCAGCCCGCGGAACAGCCCGAGCATCGGGCTCATCGCCGCGATCACCGCGCCGCGCGCGACATCGCCGAGCACCCTGCCCCGCCGGCGTTTACGGAAGAACGACAGCACCCGCGATCGTACCGCCCCGCCCGCGCCCCGCCGCAGCGATCACTGGTGCACGAACGCCGCGCGCACGCGCCGCACCGGCGGCGACAGATCATCCTCGAAATCATCGGGCGTGCGGATCGGGTGCATCCCCGCTTGTTCGAACAGCCGCACCAGCTCCACGCTGCTCAGCGGCCACGGCGGACCGTCAAAGCTCTCGACTGGCGTCGCATCGTCGCGGCCGCGACAGACGCACAGCACCGTCCCGTGCGGGCATGAGAGCGAGGCGATCGCCGACACAGCGGCCTGCCGTTGATCGAGCCCCACCGCCTGGATCGTGTTCGCCTCGATGACCAAATCAAACCGCCGCTTCAGCCGCGCGGGCAGGTTGAACAGATCCGCGACCATGAATGCGCACGCCGCGCCCGGGAATCGCTGCCGCGCCCAATCGACCGCGCTCGACGACAGATCGAACCCGGTGACGTCGTACCCGCGGTTCGCCAGCTCGACGACGTCATCGCCAAGCCCGCAGCCGACCACCACCGCCCGCGCGCCCGGCCGGATCCGCCCCGGCGCCTCCGCGTTCAGCCACGAGATCACTAAGGGGTTCGGGCCGGACTTGGCCCAAGGCACCTTCGCCGCGTCGCCCGCGGCGTCGCTGTACACGGTCTCAAACCAGCTTTGGTCCGCGCCCTGCACGGACGGGACCTGCACCGGCACCGGGGCGAGCTTCTGCCGCGTGGTCATGTGCGCCGCCTCCTTCCGCACCCGCCTTCTAGTGTAACCCCTGACGGACAAAGACGGGACCCGATTCGGAGCATTTGGTCCATATACCCCCACATTTGGGCATTCTTGCGCGCAGATTTGCAACCTGCTTTCGTCCACCTTGTTGCCAACTTCGCACCGGCGCGCGGGCGAAGTCGCGTACCATTGGCCCCGTCTTTCGACCCGCGCCCCCTGTCCGCCACCCCCACATTGAGTAGTCCAGTCATCGCCCCAACCCCCACGGCCGTCGCCGCCCCAGGCGCGATGGTCGCCATGCGCGACTTCCTGACCGACGGCTCCGTCGCGGCCCTGTGCGACGAGCTGGCCAAGCTCCTCCGCACCCCACTGTGGCTGCGGGACCAGAGCGGCGAGGTCATCATCCCGGTCTGGAGCGACGACGCGACCGCCGCGGGCGGGGGTCACCCTTGGTCGATCGTGACCGAGGCGACCGGCCGCCGGCGGGCGTTCGAGCTGGTCGGCCGCGCCGAGGGCGAGTGCCACGACCCCGCGCCGGTGCAGCTGCGCATCCGCGCCGGGTTGCTCGGGGCGATCGTCGTCTGCATGCCGCGGGACCTTGACGATGAGCGGGCCGACGCGGTGCGACGGGCCCTGGGCCTCTTGGCCTCGTCGGTCTGCGACGTGTGCGAGGCCCAGTGGACGCTCCGCCAGCGGATCAAGGAACTCGACGCGCTCTACCGGCTGAGCTCGATGCTCACGGTCGGGCAGACCGGCACCGGCCCGGCGACCGACACCGACCGGCTGCTGGAGGGCGCGCTCAACCTCGCCATCGAGACCCTCGGCGTCGATGCGGGCTCGATCGCCATTATCGAGGACGGCAAGGACGTGCCGACCATCCGCGCCTCGATCGGGCTCTCTCGCACGTGGACGAGCGACACCGAGGCCCTCTCGCGCCAGGGCGTCCTGCGCCAGGCCGCGCTCCGCGGCGAGGTGATCTGCGTTGAGGACCTGCTGCGCGACCCGCGCATCGAGGCGACCGACCGCATCCGGGCCGAGGGTCTGGTCAGCCTGATCACCACCGGCCTGCGCGACCAAGGATTGCCGATCGGCCTTATCCGCCTCTACACGCGGCGCGCACGCGTGTTCACGGCGGCGGAGGGGGAGCTGCTGAAGGCCATCGCCGAGCACGCCGCGGCCGCCGTCACCACGGCGCGCCTCCGCAAGCTGCGCGAGCAGGACGAGGCGATGAAGCGGCAGGTCCGGCTCGCGGCGAGCGTGCAGCGGCGCATGCTGCCGCGCACGACGCCCAACGTCCCGCCGTTCGACGTCGCGGCGCACTACGCGCCGTCGTTCGAGCTCGGCGGCGACTTCTACGACTTCCTTGAACTCGGCGGGCACCTGGGCGTTCTCGTCGGCGACGTCGCGGGCAAGGGCGTCCCGGCCGCGCTGCTTATGTCGAGCGTCCGCGCCAGCCTCCGCGCCCACGCGCAGGACATTTATCACATCGGCGACGTGCTCATGCGCGTCAACAAGGCGCTCGTCCGCGACACGCTCGACAACGAGTTCGTCACGCTGTGGTACGGCGTCGCGGACCCGGTGTCGCTCCGCCTGACCTACTGCGCCGCCGGCCACGACTGGCCGCTGCTCATCCGTGTGCCGCACGGCCGCGCCCCGACCGAGCGCGACTGCATGCGTCTTACCGCCGACGGCATGGCCCTGGGCATCGACCCGACGCAGGAGTACCCGCTGGGCGTCTTCCAGCTGCACCCGCGCGACGTCATTGTCGCGTGGACCGACGGCCTGCACGACGCGACGGACTTCGAGGGCCGCAAGTTCGGCGGCACGCGCCTGAAAATGGCCCTGCTCGACCTCCTCGAGCGGGAGCCGAACGCGACCGCCGCGAGGATCACCGATCACGTGCTCGCCGCGGTCCGGCAGTTCAGCGGGCTCTCGGGCCGGAACGACGACATCACCGTCGTCGTGCTGAAGGTCAACGACCGCTAAGTGAACCTTTTCTCATCCTGCCGGGCTTCGCTCGTTCTTACTTTGTGCGATGCGCCGCGGCCGCGCGGCGGTACGATACCCTCTACGCGCATGATCACGCCGGTCGGTCGGCCCTGATCGCACACGGAGGATCGGGATGACGGCACGGGGCGGGCACACACACGAGAGAGACCGCGCCGGTGGGCCGGATTTCTTCGCCGAGTCAGAGTGGCTCCGCATCACGCTCGCCAGCATCGGCGACGGCGTGATCGCCACCGACGCCCAGGGCCTGATCCGTTTTATCAATCCTGTCGCCGAGGAACTGACCGGCTGGTCGCAGCAGGAAGCGGCGGGCAGGCAAGTCTCCGAGGTCTGCGTGCTCATCGCTGAACGGACCGGCGAACGGCTCGAGAATCCGATCCTGCGGGCTCTCCGCGAGGGCGCCGCCGCGGGCCTGGCGGAGCGCGTTTACCTCGTGTCCCGGAGCGGTGCCGAGCTGCCGATCTCCGATTCCGCCTCGCCGATCCGATCAAGCAGCGGCGCGATTGTCGGGGGCGTTCTGGTGTTCCGCGATATCTCCAGCCGCCGCCGAGCGGAGCAGCGGAACGAGTTTCTCGCGCGACTTGATGATGCGATCCGCCCGCTCGCCGAGAGCGACGCCATCCTCGCCGCGGCCGCGAGACTCGTCGCGGACCACCTGCACGCCGACCGATGCGCCCTTGCCGAGATCGATCCGGCCGCCGAGCGTTTCGCGGTCACGGTTGACTTCACGCGCAACCCCGCGACCCGCGCCGCGTTCGACCGGCTCAGGACGTCCTCGCTCGGCAGCGCGACGATGCGCGAGCTTCGGGAGGGACGGCCGTTTGTCTGCGCCGATACCGCGACGCTCGGTCTTCCAGAGCCGAGCGCCGAGCTTCTCGGCGTCACGCAACTCCGGTCGATGATCGCGGTGCCACTGTTCAAGGGCGGGCGGCTCGTCGCGACGCTCGCTGTGCACTGCGCCCGCGCGCGGGAGTGGACCAAAGACGAGATCGATCTGTTGATTGAGGTCGGCGCGCGATGCTGGGAGAGCGTCGAGCGCACGCGGGCAAACCGGGGGCTGAAAGCCGGTGAGGAACGGCTCCGCCTGATCATGGCGAGCGTGAAGGACCACGCCATCTTCACGATGGACGCTGAGGGCGTCATCACGATGTGGGGGATGGGCGCGGAGCGGGTCTTCGGATACACCGCCGAGGAGATGATCGGTCGGACGGCCGAGGCGCTCTTCACGCCCGAGGACCGCGCCGCCGAGCGGCCGCGGATCGAGCTCGAGCTCGCCGCCAACACCCCGCAGCAGACCGCCAGCGACAACCGGTTCCACCTGCGCAAGAGCGGTGAGCGGTTCTTCAGCAACGGGACGATGGAGGCGCTGCGCGACGACTCGGGTGGGCTGCAGGGCTTTGTGAAGGTACTGCGCGACGACACCGAGCGGTACGAGGCCGGGCTCGCGCTGGCACGGCTCGCCGCGATCATCGCGTCCTCCGACGACGCGATCGTCAGCAAGAGCCTCGACGGAACCATCACCTCGTGGAACCCCAGCGCCGAACGCATCTTCGGTTTCAGCGCCGAGGAGGCCATCGGCAGAAATATCTCGATCATCATCCCGCCGGACCGTCTTGACGAGGAATCCGCCGTGATCGCGCGCCTCCGCCGCGGCGAGAAGGTCGACCACTTCGAGACCGTACGCCAGACCAAGGACGGCCGCCGGTTGATGATCTCGCTCACCGTCTCGCCGGTGAAGGACACCTCGGGCCGGATTGTCGGTGCGTCCAAGGTCGCGCGCGACATCACCCAGCTGCGCGAGGCCGAGGAGCAGGTCCGCCAGGGGAGGGAGGAGCTCGAGCGGCAGTGGCGGCTTTACCAGGCGATTCTTTCGCACACGCTCGACCTCGCGTATGTCTTCGATCTCGAGCACCGGTTCGTGTACGCCAACGAGGCGCTGCTGAGGATGTGGGGGAAGACGTGGGATGAGGCCATCGGCAAGAACTGCCTCGAGCTCGGGTACGAGCCGTGGCACGCCGCGCTCCACGACCGAGAGATCGAGCAGGTCATCACCAGCAAGCAGCCGGTCCGCGGCGAGGTGCCGTTCACCGGTCCGCTCGGACGCAGATTCTACGACTACCTCTTCGTCCCCGTCATCAACAATCAGGGCGAGGTCGAGGCGGTCGCGGGCACGACCCGCGACATCACCGACCGCAAACGCTCGGAGGAGGAGCGCGAGCTGCTGCTCGCCAGCGAGCGTGTCGCGCGCCAGGAGGCCGAGCGCGCGGGACGCCTGAAGGACGAGTTCCTCGCCACGCTCTCGCACGAGCTGCGCACGCCGCTCAACGCGATCCTCGGCTGGACGCACATCCTGCTCGGCGAGTCGAGGAACGAGGACACCCTCCAGCAGGGCCTGTCGGTCATCCACCGCAACGCCCGCGTGCAGGCCGAGCTCATCGCCGACCTTCTCGACATGAGCCGCATCATCTCCGGCAAGATGCGGCTGAACGTCCAACGCGTCGACCTGCCCGAGGTGATCCAGGCCGCGATCGAATCGGTCCGACCGGCCGCCGAGGCCAAGGAGATCCGGCTCCAGCGCGTGCTCGAGCCGCTGACCGACCCGGTGCAGGGTGACCCGGCGCGGCTGCAACAGATCGTGTGGAATCTCGTTTCCAATGCCGTGAAGTTCACACCCAAGGGCGGGCGCGTGCAGGTGGTGCTCGCGCGGGTGAACTCGCACGTCGAGATCGCCGTGAGCGACACCGGCAAGGGCATCACGCCGGAGTTCCTTCCCTTCGTCTTCGAACGCTTCCGACAGGCCGACAGCTCGACGGCGCGGGAGTACGGTGGGCTCGGCCTCGGGCTGGCGATCGTCAAGCAACTGGTCGAGCTCCACGGCGGCGTGGTCCGGGCCGCGAGCCCCGGGATCGGGCACGGCTCGACCTTCACCGTCTTGCTCCCGCTCTCGCCCCTGCAGCAGTCTCCGGTCGAAGCCCCGGCGGTGGGCGACGGCCCGCAGGCCGGCAAGGGCGATCAGCCCGGCGTGACCGATCTCCGCGGCATCAGCGTCCTGGTGATCGACGATGAGCAGGACAGCCGCGAGTTGGTCCAGCGCGTGCTGAAGCGCGCCGGTGCCGAGGTCGCCGTCGCCCGTTCAGCCTCCGACGGCCTCGACGTGATGCTCCGGAACCGACCGACCGTCGTCTTGTGCGACATCGGGATGCCCGAGCGGGACGGGTACTCGTTCATCCAGGACGTGCGGGACATGGGCCTCTCGGTCCCCGCCGCCGCGCTGACCGCGTTCGCGCGGCCGGAGGACCGAACCGCCGCCCTGCGCGCCGGCTTCCAGCTGCACATCGCCAAGCCAGTCGAGCCGCGGGAGCTGCTCGCGGCGGTCTGGGCGCTGGCGCGCCGGCCGGAGTCGAAGCCCGCCTGACGCCGCGGGCATGATTGGATTACCATGCCCCTCCAGCGTTCCCGCCCCCAACGGCGCTCACGCCGGGCAGCATGACGACTTCCACCCCGACCAATCTCGACCGGCTGTGCGAACTCGTTCGCGCGCACCACCCGTGCGTGTTCATCCCGACGTTCGAGGAGGACTACGCGCTGCAGCTCGTCCGCGACGCCGCGATCCGCCTCAAGCGCGGCGCGTGGAGCTGGTCGATCATCCGCGGCGTGTCCGATGCGCTGCTCTCCGGGGCACCCGTCGAGTCCGCGACCGAGAACCCGGTGATCGGTCTCGCACGCCTCGCGCAGATCGCCGAGATGAAGGACAACGCCGCGGGCATGAGCGGGAGCGGCGGCCCGCTGCTGGCGATGCTCGACCTCACGCCGCACCTCGCCGACGACCGCACGCTGCGGCTGCTGCGCGAGACCATCCCGCGGCTGCAACGGCACGGCGCGACGCTCGTGCTCATCGATCACCGCTCCGACCTGCCGCCCGCGGTCGTCGCAGACGCCACGCGCCTCGACCTCGCGTTCCCCACGCGCGACGAACTGCACGACATCGTCAAAGCCACACTGCAGTGGGCCCATCGAGGCAGCCCGGTCCGCGTCAACCTCTCCAAGCGCGACCTCGAGACCTTCCTGCGCAACCTCGCCGGCCTCACCCGCCGTCAGGCGCGGCAGGTCGTGCTCGACGCCATCGCCGACGACCGCACCTTTGACGCCAAGGACCTGCACAACATCCTCGCGCTCAAGCGGCAGGCCGTCACCGCCGGCGGCCTGCTGGAATACGTCAAGAGCCCGATCGACCTCTCCGCCATCGGCGGGATGAAGTGCCTGAAGAAGTGGCTCAGCGACCGCGAGCAGGCCTTCGAGCCCGAGGCCGCGGAGAAGGGGCTCGTCCCGCCGCGGGGCGTGCTCATGCTCGGCGTGCAGGGCGCGGGCAAGAGCCTGTGCGCGAAGGCGATCGCGACGGCGTGGCAGCGTCCGCTGCTGCGGATGGATGTCGGCGGGCTGTACGACCGCTACATCGGCGAATCGGAGCGCCGCCTGCGCGAGGCGCTCCGCCAGGCCGAGGCCATGGCCCCGATCGTGCTCTGGATCGACGAGATCGAGAAGGCATTTGCCGGCGCGGCCAGCACCTCCACCGACGGCGGCCTCTCGCGCCGCATGTTCGGCGCGCTGCTGACGTGGATGCAGGAGCATCGGGCGCCGGTCTTCCTCGTCGCCACCGCCAACGACATCGAGGCCCTGCCGCCGGAACTGCTCCGCAAGGGCCGCTTCGACGAGATCTTCTTTGTGGACCTTCCCGGCGATGAGGCGCGGGACCAGATCGTCCGCATCCACCTCGAGCAGCGCAGGCAGGAACCGAAGTCTTTCGATGTTCCGCGCATCGTCGCCGCCACGGCCGGCTATTCGGGCGCGGAGATCGAGCAGGCAATCGTGTCGGCGCTGTACCAGGCCGCGGCGTCGGATCAGCCGCTGACGACCGAGATGGTCGTGACCGCCGCGAAGAACTCCCCGCCGCTCTCGGTCACAATGCGCGAGCGCGTGGACGAGCTGCGCCAATGGGCCAAGGGCCGCTGCGTGCCGGCGGATTGATCGCGAGGGCTTTCAGGCCGCGGTCGGCCGGTCGTTGTCATCATCGACCGCCGGGAACTTGTACGGCTCATCGGCGTGGCGGCGCAGGCGCTCAACCCGCGACTGCATCGCCTCGAGCGTGCGCTCGATGTTGCGGATCAACTCGGGCGTGCGCACCGTGCCGTCCTCGCCGGTGAACCGCAGGAGCGGCGGACGCAGGTCCCGGGCCGCCTCGGCGCGGGTGTTCGCCACCTCGACACGCCCGGCCACAAGGCTCAGCCGTTGGGACTGTGCACGCCCCCCCACCCCCCGAGGGATCGCGGGGAATCGGAATGTCGCCGGGATGTCCTCGGCGGTCGGCTCGTACGCGGCCGGTGTTTCGCGGTGCAGCTTCAGCTTGGTCGTGGCCATGGTAAGACTCCCGTTCACGCCCCCAAAGGCATCTTCCTGCCCATCCCCGGGTCGCCACCCTCTGCGGGGTCTCTACCTTGAAAGCATCGGTTCCAGCGCACGCGACATGAAGCCACCATGAAGGAGGCGGGTCGTTCACGCCCGCATGAGGCGTGCAGACTGCGCAGCTTGTGTCCGAGAACCTGCTTTGCACTGGCAGCAAGCGAACAGTGGCTGTTCGCAGCCGCGCCGGCTGTGCCGATTATGCCGCGGGCGCGGCCGGGGGCTTGCGGCCGATGCGCGGCTCCGTCCCCGCCAGGGTCCGCGCGATGTTGGCCCGGTGCTTGATGATCACGACCGCCGCGAGCACACCGGCGACCGCAAGGAAGGGCCATGTCCGCGAGAGCGGCGCGGGATCACCGCCGGCCATCGCGGCGGCGACGTATGGCTGGGCCAGCACGAGCAGCGGCAGGCAGACCGCCGCGATCACGGACGAGATGCCCACCATCCGCGTGAACTTCACGCTGATAAGCCACACCAGCAGCGCGCCGACCGCCGCGAACGACAGCACCGGCCACACGCCCAGCAGCGCGCCGAAGCCGGTCGCCACGCCCTTGCCGCCCCTGAAGCCGAGCCATACCGGGAACATGTGCCCCACGACCGTTGCCGCCATCGCTCCCAGCCACACGAAGATCGCGGTCTCCGCCGCGTCGGGCGGGGACACTGAATCAAACCGAGCCAGCCCGAGCCACCAGCCGGCAAACAGCGTCGGCAGCAGGCCCTTGAGCACGTCGAGCCCGAAGCACAGTGCCCCCCACTTCTTCCCGAGCACGCGCCCGACGTTCGTCGCGCCGATGTTGCCCGAGCCGTGCCTGCGGATGTCGATGCCGCGGAGGTTCGCGATGATGAAGCCGAACGGGATCGACCCGATGAGATACGCGGCGAGGATGAGCACCGATGCTGTCATGGCCACTCAGAAGGCAAGTACACAGAGGTCGCAGAGAAGGACGCAAAGGTCACAGAGAAAGCGCCAGTCATGACTGTACTGCACGACGCTTCGATCTGTCGGAACTGATGTTTGGAGTCTCGCGTGAGGAGGATTGGCGTAGAGGCGAGCCGGCTTGATTCGTTGGATGTGCCGCGATGAGCCTTGGCAGAAACGGCGATGACCGCCGATCACCTGCCAACGGGACCATCCTGAAAACCGGTTTGGTCACATGGCGCTTGACGCGGCCCGAGGCTGGACTTCCGAAAAGTTCGACAACACTCGTCTGCGCAGACTTCCGCATCTCCCACTCTTTCTCTGTGACCTCTGCGAGACCTCTGTGTCCTCTGTGTACCGACCTTCGATCTTCCCTCACCGCTTCGGAGCCAGATGCGCCGCCCGCTCCGCCATCGTCGCGCACAGGCTCATCCACACCGTGTCGGGGTCCTTGCTCGCATCGACCACCGCGTACCGCGCCGGGTCCCCCTTCGCGAGGTCGAGGTACCCGTGCCGCACCTTGCGGTGAAACGCCGCGCCCTTGGCCTCCATGCGGTCGAGCAGCGGGCTGAGCCGCTTGGCCGCCGCGGTCTCGTCGAGATCAAAGATCACCACCAGGTCGGGCTGCAGGTTCTGCGTCGCGACGCGGGCGATCGCCGAGATGTCCGCCGCGCTGAGCCCGGCCGCCGCGCCCTGATACGCGAGCGTGCTCGCGACGTAGCGATCGGCCAGGACCATCTCGCCCGCCTTGAGCGCGGGACGGATCCGCCGCTCCACCAGCTCCGCGCGGCTCGCCATGTAGAGCAGCATCTCGCAGCGCAGCGACATGTCCATCCCCGGCTGCACGCGCGCCAGCAGCGTCTCGCGGATCTTCTCCCCCACCGGCGTGCCGCCCGGCTCGCGCACCTCGCACAGGGGGATGCCGCGATCCTTCGCGGCGTCGGAAAGCCGCCGGAACTGCGTGCTCTTGCCCGAGCCGTCGGGGCCCTCGAACACCACGAACCGCCCGCGATACTGCGAGAGCCACGATTGGTCCTCGTGCGGGGCGCTGGACGCTCGGTTGGGCGCGGCGGGCTTGGACACGGCGTGGGTGCGGGCGATCGGGGCGGTGGTCATGGCGAATCCGCGTGTGGGTGGTGCGTTCATGGCACGACGGGCGCGAGTGTAGCGGTCAGTATCGGCGCGTGAAGCTCGCCCGCTCCATGTGGAAGAAAAAACCCGGCGGCGCGGGGCCACCGGGTTCTGGTTGGGCAAACTCGGCGGCCGGTTCAGCCGGCCGCGGCCGTCGCGTCAATCCTCCGCCACGTGGTCGCTGGTCACGATCTCGCGGAAGCGGGCTCGCAGCTTCTTGGTGATCGGGCCCTCGCCGTCGGAGATCCGCACCTCGCGGGTGATCTTCTTCCCGTCGTGCTGGTCGATCTGCGTGACGCTGATGATCTCCGCCGCGGACCCGGTGAGGAACACCTCGTCGCCGTCCTGCACGTCCTCGAGCGCCATGCGCTTCTCGAGAACCTTGATGCCGCAGTCCTTGGCGAGCGTCTTGATGACGAACTCGCGGGTGATGCCCTCGAGCATCCCGTCCTCCGGCGGCGGCGTGTACAGCTTGCCGCCCTTGACGACGAAGATGTTGTCGCCCGAGCCCTCGGTCACGTAGCCGTCGGTGTTGAGCATCACCACCTCGTGGCAGCCGTAGTCGATGGCCTCGCACTTGGCCAGGATGTTGTTCAGGTAGTTCAGGCTCTTGATGCGCGGATCGAGGCAGGCGATCGGCGTCTTCGGGCGGTTCGCCACGACGACGCGCATGCCCTTCTCGTACATCTCCGCGGGGAACAGCGAGATCTGGTCCGCGATGCAGATGATGCCCGGCGTCGGGCAGCGGCGCGGATCAAGCCCCAGCGTGCCGACGCCGCGGGTGACGATCAGCCGGATGTACCCGTCGGTGAGGTTGTTCGCCTCGATGCACGCCCGCTGGATGTCCACCATCTGCTGCTTGCTGATGGGGATCTGCATGCGGATGGACTCGGCGCACTTCCACAGGCGCTCGATGTGCCGCATGCACTTGAAGATCTTGCCCTTGTAGACACGGATGCCCTCGAAGACGCCGTCCCCGTACAGCAGCCCGTGGTCATAGACGTTCACCGCCGCCTCGCGCTTCGGCACCATCCGGCCGTTCACGTAGACAATCGGCTTCTCGGTCTGCAGCGTGGGGTTGTTCCACAGCTCAGGACCCGGGAGGGAATATTTGCCCTGCTGGGCCTGCGCGCCGTTGGCATGGGTGCCGTTGGTCGTGCTGGTCGTTCCGGGCTTGCTGGTGACCTGGGTCATGGTCATCCCTCCTTAAAAATACTTCTCGAAACCTGCGACTCGCATCGAGTCTCGACTCGCCACGCGGCGGAGTCGCCCCCGCCTCCCCGAATGTCGGTGCATCTCCACGAGTCCGCCTTCCGCAGCGGATATTCTCGGTCCTGCGTTCACCGCATGATACGCCCGCTTCTGTGCCACGTACGCCCGCCACGATCTTGCGTTCGCTCCTGCTCTGTTCGGCCGTTTCACACGCCCGCTTCGCCCGCGGATCGCGAGAAACTCCCGCCGCCGCACGTCGCCGCAAACCGCCTACTCCCCCTCTTTCGCCTCGGACGCTCCCGGCTGAACGCTGCCCGGGTCCTCGAACATATCGACACGCACCCCTGCGGGCAGATCCATCATCGCCTTCTGTGCCCGTGTCTTTCCGACCTCATCGCCCGGCGTCGCCCGCACGACGACGCGCGCAACGCGCCCCGGGAACTCCCGCGCGATCGCCGCGTACACCTCCGCGTCGTGCTCCGTGGTGTCGCCGATGAGCACGAAGCGGTGCCCGTCGAACCGCTCGAGCAGCCGGCGCAGCTCCGTCAGCTTGAACTCGCGCGGGTCCTCGAACAGGTTGAAGAACCGCTCGTCCTTCCAGCGGAACTCGCGCAGCGTGATCCCGCCGCGAGGAAAGCCGCTCTCCGTTAGGAACGCATCAAGCGGCTCATACAACTGCCACGGCGACGCCGAGAGGTACCAGAACGCCGCGCCCGTCGCGGCGAAGCGGTTGCACAAGTCCGCCATCCCCGGCACCGGCCGGAACGGCTCGACCAGCGCGGTCTGGACGACACCAGCCTTGTCGCCGCCGATGTTGCTGATCTTGATCGTGTCATCAATATCACACACCACGATCGTCGCGTCCGGCTCGACAACTCTCGCCGGCGGGCAAATCACCTCCGCGCGGCCCGCGTTCAGCACCTTCAGTTCCAGCGAGCGAGACTTGCCGGGCACCGGCTCCCCGGCCGCGCCGCGCAACTCGGCATCGGTCAAGCGGATCCCGATCTGACTGTGACCATCCCGATTTGTTTCAGGCAGCGTAAACACCCGACCCGCGACCTCGACCTGCACCTCTTCGCCGCGCTCGTTATCCGAGAGAAACCCGCGTGCCCGCGTCTGAAACAGCGAAGACCCGATCTCTTCATCCGTCAGCCCGAGCTCCTCGCCGACCTCTTCGATGAACTCGCCACGCCAGTCGGAGTCGAGCTCCCGCTCGAACACCCACCCGCGAAGAAACACCACCCACTCCGCCGCCGCGGCGTCCGCGCTCGACGGCGCCGCCTCCCGCGTCACCAGCGTCGGGAACACGATGACGGTCTCGTCGCTCTCGAGCGGGGCGGGCGGACTCCAAGCGGCCGCGGCGACACTTACGAAGGTCAGAAGCCATGCACCCAGCAGTGCGCCCATGCGGATCATCGCCCGGCTCCTTTATCCGATCGCACCCAGCATCTACCGCTCAGCCACGGCACAGACGCATCTTTCCCGCTTTCGTCAATCCGCAATCCACGCACCGGCCCGCCACGGGTCCCAGCGAAGCAGCACAAGCCCCATCACTACGGCAACAACGGCAAACCCGATCAGCGTCAGGGCCAACGACCACCGCCGCCCCGACGCGGCAAACGCCGGCAGGATAAGCATCGCGATCATGCACACGGGGAGCGCTACAACCAGCGCCATCGTCAGCCAGTAGAACGGCACAACCGCCGCGATGCTCGTCGGGTCATCGACGCTCGGCCGCGGCCAGTGGCCCAGCGTAAGCCGCCCAACACACCACGCCGCGTGCTGCGCGACGAAGATGTTGATCGTGCACATCGACGCCGCGACGTGTGCCGCGAGAGCCCACCTGCTCGTGAACCACTCCTGCCCACCGTCCAGCGTCCGCGGATCCGCCGGGTCAAACTCGCGGCCGCACTCCGGGCACCTTCCCGCAGGCAGCATCCACAAGTCATACCGGCAACCAGCGCATCGCGGCATCGACGACTTCTCCGCCGGGCTCAGCGGCGACTCAGTACGGGCGCCGCACCTTCAGCCCCTTGAATACCTTGAAGTGCTTGTCATTCAGCGTGACGATCGGCAGACCGAGCCTGAGCGCCGTTGCGGCAATGAGACAGTCCGGCCAACCGACGCCGTGCGAAAGCGCCAGCCGACGAACGAACGCGAGGCAATGGTCGAAGTCGCGCGCCTCGACCCGCACGCGCCGCAGATGGGCGACACCGCCAACCAACCGGTTGAGATCACGCCGATCCAACGCGCCCGCATACAACTCTGCCTCCGACACCGGATGTAGCAGCCAGCGGGAACTTGGTGTAGCAGCAGCAAACACGCTCGCCTCGGGATGCCCAAGCGACAAATCGATCAGTACGGAAGTATCGACGATGAAGCTATCTGCGCCCGCTGCGACGACCAAGGGCCTTCTCCCGTAGCTCTCGAGCAATCTCGACGCTGGACTTGCCCTTCCACTCCGGACGGTCCTTCCACATCCCGAAGACCTTCATGATCGGGTCCGACTTCGGTTTCACTCCTGCGCGGGTCGCTTTCTTCTTGGCGGTCCGTTTCGCGGGCGCCTTGGCCTTCTTCGCGCTCCGCCGCGGCTTGTCGTCGCGCACGATGCGCACCGGCGTCCCGTCCGGGATCTCACCGTTCACATC
>JAEYNG010000219.1 GCA_023412695.1 Planctomycetota bacterium
TCGAGCGGCGCGGCCCGCCGATCGGTCGCGTACGTGCCGCCGCGGCGATGTGCCGCGACGTGTGTGATGAGAGGTGCAGCGATGAGCCAGCCCGCCGGACCGAACGCCAACGCGACCAACCTCCCCGGCGCCTCGCCCTCGGCCGACAACGGCGTGTTCGGGCTGATCAGCGACCTGGAGAGCCGGCTCGGCGCGCTCAAGCAGATGCACGAGAACGGGACGCGCCGGCAGGCGGAGCTCGACGGGCGCGAGGCGGAGCTGATCGCCCGGGACAACGAGCTGGCGCAGAAGATCGCCGCGCTCTCGGATCGGCAGACGGAGATCGAGACACTGGCGGCGAGCCTCGCCGAGCGGCAGAAGCAGTTCGAGCAGGCGGTGTCGAACCTCGACGCGCGGCGGGCGGAGCTGGACTCGGTTGCGCAGCAGGCCGCGGCGGCGCGGGAGGACGCGGCGAGCCGCTCCGAGGCGGCCTTGGAGGCCGAGCGGCAGGTGGCGGCCCACACGCGCGAGCTCGAGGCGCGGCGGGCGGAGCTTGATCAGCAGCTCGCGAAGCAGACGGCGGAGCTCGAGGCGCAGCGGGCCACGCTCGAGAAGAGGATCGCCGAGCAGCAGCGGGCGATGGAGGAGCGGAGCGCGTCGCTGGAGCGGCAGCTCACGGCGCAGTCGCGCGAGCTTGATGCGCGGCGGGAGACGATCGAGAAGCGGATCGCCGAGCAGACCGAGGACCTGGAGCGTCGGCGGGCGGAGGTGGACGCGATGGCCGCGGAGGCCCGGCGCGCCGGCGAGCAGTCGCAGGCCCGCGCGGCGGAGCTGGCCGAGCTGGAGCGGACGCTCGAGGCGCAGCTGAAGGAAGCCCAGGAGCTTCAGGAGCAGTCGCGCCGCGAGCGGGAGGAGGCGCAGGCCGCGCTCTCGACATTGGAGAAGACGCTCGCGGAGCGTGAGCAGGCCGTCGCGCAGGCGTCGTCTCGGCTGGAGCAGCAGCGGCAGGAGCTGAGCGTCAACCAGCAGCGGCTCGCGGATGCGCAGCAGCGGCTGTCGGAGGAGGCGGCGCGGGGCCGCCGCGAGATGGAGGAGCGTGAGCAGGAGTCGCGGGAGCGCGACGCGTCGCTGCGGGAGCTCGAGGACCGGCTGAACGAGCGGATGGCGGAGCTCAAGCTCGAGGCGGATCGCGTCGAGCGCGAGCGGGTGATGGTGGCCGAGCAGGCGCGGACGCTGGCCGAGCAGGCGGGCGCGGCGGACGAGCACTCGAGCGCGATCCACTCGGGCCGCGCCGAGCAGGCGCAGATCCAGCACGGCGAGGCGAACGCGAGGGTCGCGGGCCTGCAGACCGAGCTCGAGCAGGTGCGGGCGGACCTGGCGCACGCGCTCGACGAGCTCGCGCAGGCGCAGTCCGCGGCGGGCCAGGCGCAGGCGGGCGCGGACCCGGAGGAGATCGAGAAGCGGGACCGGACGATCCAGCAGCTGACCGATGAGATCGAGTCGCTGCGGAGCGCGACGGCGACGCTGCAGGCGCGGCTCGACGAGAGCGAGGCGGCGGCGGCGAGCATGCACGGGGCGGACGAGCAGGAGATCTCTCGCCGGGAGCAGGCGATCGTCCGGCTGCGGGAGAAGCTGGAGGAGGCGACCGGGGAGATCGAGTCGCTGCGCACGCGGGCGGAGCAGGCGGAGAAGCGTGCGCGGGCGGCGGGCATGGCCGCGGGCAGCATGGACCCCGAGGCGGCGCGGGCGATGGAGGTCCGGCGGGAGCGGCTGAAGAAGTACAAGTCGCTCCTGCAGGCGCAGGCGCGGAAGATCATCCAGGCGCAGGCCGCGCTGCAGAAGCGGCACGCCGAGTGCGAGCAGGTGCTGGCGCAGCGGCAGAAGCTGCAGCTTGCGATCGAGGCGGCGCAGAAGCGCGAGCAGCGGATGCAGGCGGGGCGGGCGCGTGGCGGGGCGATGATGTTCGTCGCGTGCGCGACGGTGACGCTCGGGGTGCTGGCGGGGCTGTCGTGGACCGCGGCGGAGAAGATCTGGCCGGGGACGTACGCGGCGCAGGCGACGGTCGAGATGGACACGCAGGGCCGCAAGCCGCAGGGGCACGAGGTCGCGGCGTGGCAGACCTACCATGAGGACCTCGTGAAGAACCCGCAGCTCATGGAGGTCGCGGCCCAGCGCATGGGTCAGCGCGGGCTGGCGAAGCTCGGGACCCCGGCGGAGCTGCGGGCCAAGCTCGAGAAGGACCTGTTCGTGCAGTCGGCCCAGCCGGGGCAGATGACGCTCGAGCTGCGTGAGGTCGGTAAGGACCGCGCGAAGCTCGTGCTCGACACGTACGTGACCGCGCTCAAGAGCGTGGCGGACGGGGCTCGGGGCTCGCGGGCGGAAGATTTCGGGACGAACATCGCGCAGCCTGCGGCGGTGCTGGGCGCGCCGGTGGTGGACAACCAGCTTGAGCGGGCGGGGATGCTGCTCGCGGGCGGCTCGCTGGCCGCGCTGCTGGGCGGCCTGCTGGTGTGGAGCCGGCTGGTGACGGCGAAGCGGAAGTTCGAGGAGTCGCAGGCGACCGAGGATGCGCTCGAGGGCGTCGATTGGGCGAAGGTCGAGGCGTCGATGGCGAAGGCGCCGGTCGCGCCGCCGGTTTCCGAGCGGACCAAGAGCCGCAAGTCGCGGTAGTCAAAAATGCCGCGAGCCCCAGCGGGGTGCACGCCGGGGCTCGCAAGAATGGATCATCCGGCCGAAGAGCCGGGCGGTCTCAGATGGAGATGCTGCGGAGGACGAACTTGGAGGAGCCGCGGAGACGGATGCCGATCTCCTTGGCGTTCTGCATGGCGACGTTCTCGAGCTGGTGACGCTCGATGCCGGTGCTGTTGGGGCGGATGGTGATGTCCGCGGTGACGGCCTTGCCGTCGTCGCCGACGATCACGACCTCGTACTCCGCGCCGTCGGCGGGGAGGTCCTTGAGGAAGAGCTCGCCCACGCTGACCTTGGGGTCGAGCACGAGCAGTGCGCGGCCGGAGAAGGGGCGGGCGC
>JAEYNG010000185.1 GCA_023412695.1 Planctomycetota bacterium
GTTCTTCGGTACATTTCATGGTCGCACGTTCCAAATGGGCGACCGGACTCGATTCCACGCGGATGTCTCGCTTATGCACGCCGGCGATGGTGAAGGGAGTGGGGGAGGAGGCTCGGGTGTCGTGGTCTCGGGATGGTCGCTCGATCAATAGAGAGGTTTGCGTCAAGGCCTCACGACGAATGCCCGATAGCGCACGGTCGGCTTGGCACTCATACAAAGGTCCGAGAATGCAGCCGGGCAGTCATCTGTATATTGAGATATCCTCCTCGCGGCTGCGGGTCAGTGTTGCCCGTGCCCGGCGGGTGGTCGGCTCACGCAGCAGTCAACTCGCCGCGTCAGATGCGGGCTCGGCGTTCCATGACGTGCTCGCTGCGACAGCCGAGCTGCTGCACGGGCACGTCGAAAGTCTTCAGGCGGCGGGCCTCCGGGCGACGGTGGTGTACAGCTCGACCGCGGCGGTCTCACTGGTTGCGTCGATGCCGGCGTCGCTCACCCCCGGCGACATGGAAGAGGCGGCAATGCTCGCGATGGCGGGCATCGCTGACTTCCCGCTCGATGATGCACCGACCGCATGGGTGCGGCTGCTCACCGACCAGCCGGCGAGCGCGAAGTCGGGCAACTCGCGCCAGAGCCATGCCCTCTGCATGGCCGAGCGGGTCGAGACGATCGACAGCATCGCTTCATGGGTGCAGAATGCCGGCCTTCGGTTCGCAGGCGCAGTCCCCGCGGGCGCGCTGACCATCCGCGGCGCGGCGCTCGCGGCCTTTAAGGCGGGCCGGCGGGCCAATGACCGCTCGGCGGTCCTGTGGATCGGCGAGCACGGCTCCGCGCTCGCGTGTGTCACCGAGGGGGTGCTCCGGTTCGTTCGGCCGGTGGCGGTCGGGCTCGAGTCGCTTGTGGACGCCCTCTGTCAGCCCCTGCGGAGCCAGGAGGAGGGTGCGGCGGAGCTCACGCTCGATCGCGAGGCAGCGCGGAAGCTGCTGGCCGAGACGGGCATCCCGGCTCCGGACATGCAGTTGCCCGGTCTGCCCGGCTTCACCGGCGCATCGCTCCTGCCGGTCCTGCAGCCCGCGCTGCAGCGGATCACGATCGAAGCGAAGCAATCGCTGCGATTCGGGCTCCCTGAGCACGAGCGGTCCGGCGTTCGCATGCGCATCGCCGGCCCGGGTGCAACGCGCCCGGGGCTCGAAGAATGGATTGTTCGTCAGTGCGGCCTGAACGCGGCCGATGCGAATGGCCGGGAAGACGAAGCGGATGTGATTACCGGCCTGCTGACAAGCGGCTCGGCTCTTCCCGGGCTCGTGCCGATACGCATGACGCGGGAGGCGAGGAAGAAGCGACTTCGCGCCGCGCTCGCCGCAGGGGTCGCGGTGGCAGCGGTGTGGATGGGCGTCGACGCCGCGATGTCGTACCGCGAGCTGCAAGCCCATCGGTCACGGCTTGTATCGCTTGAGCAAGCGGTCATTGCCGGTGAATCAACAGCGAAGCTGCGAGAAGCGACGGTGCTGGCCTCCGACGCGCTGGACCGTGTCCTCGAACGGATGGACATCGCGTTCGCCCGATCGGTCGATGCGCCAGCCGCGCTCGAGGTGCTTGCACTCGCCGCGCCCGAGGAGGTGCGGCTGACGACTCTCGAGATCGAGCACTCTGACGCCGGGATCCGCTGCCACGTAAACGGCTTTGTGCGGATGAGCGAATCGCTCGATCCGACCAAGGCGATCACGGGCTTTGTTGATGCGCTGGCGAGCATCCCGATCATTCGGGACGTGCGGCTCGGCGCAACGCAGCGTGCGCGGATACAGGGCACGCAGTCCCAGGCGTTCACGCTGACCGCGGAACTCGTGCCCCTGCCGACTGCACGTTCGCACGTGGTGCGTGCCGATGGAGGAGCCAATCCATGAGCAGCGCGCGCGAACGTGGGATGGGGGCGGAGATCTCCATTGGTGTGCTGCTCTGCGCGGCGGCGTACTGGTTTATGACCGAGCCGCTCGCGCGGTCCGCCGATGCCGCCCGCGATCGAGTCGAGACACTTACCGCTCAAGGCTATGGCGTGGGTGACGAGGTTGCGCCGACGCGAGAGGACTATCAGCAGAGGGCCAGAAAGATCGCCGCCGCGGCCCACGCCGCGGACGAGCTCGGGCGGGCCGCATTCAACGAATCGCGGATGCTCGGGGAGTGGACGGCACTCGCGACGAAGCACGGACTCGTGCTTGATCAGCTCCAGCCCGGGGCACGTTCCGAGGTGACGGTCGCAGCCGACTCTATGAGCGACGCCCAGGCAAGGGACGCCGAGACCCGGTACACATTCACGGTCCGCGGCGAGTACGCCCGGATCGTGGAGTTCCTCCGCGAGTTCGGGTCGTCGCAGCCGCTGTCGCTGGTCATCGGTGTTCGTGTGGCTTCCAGTCAGGAGCCTGACGGACCACCGGTATCCGCGATTGTGACTACGCGCCACTTCGTGTTCGACGCGAAGCCGGCAGTGCGGATGGCAGAGGCCGCGATGGGCATGTCGGAGTAAGCAATGCATCTTGATAGCCGAAGCAGAGTCCGACTTGGTTGGCTGGCCGCCGCCGCGGCGCCCATGGTGTTCGTCCAGGCGGTCCGGCTGGTTTCGGGCGGTCATGCCGACGCCGCGTCGGCGGCCACGGCGGTAAGCCCGAGCGAAGCGCCGGCAGCAGCTGAGGGAGCGAAGTTGCTGCCCCCGACTGAAGAGCAGCGCCGGGCGCTGGAGTGGCTGGCAGGCCGACAGCACCAGGGCGCGGCCCTGCGCTCACCGATGGATGTGCCCAAGCCGGTCGAGCGGCCGATGGTGCCGGTTCAGGTCGAAGAGATCCCGCTCCCGAAGCTTCGTCTGGGCGGGATCGCAACGAGGCGGAACGATTCGGTGGCATCGATTAATAACCGCTTGATGGCGGTCGGCGACGAACCCGCAGCAGGATGGCGGATTGTCGCGATCGACGCCGACGCCCGCGCTGTTCGGCTCGAACGGCACGACGGCAAACTGTTCGCGTTGACATCGGAGGGGCTGGCCGAGTTGGACGCGAAGTAATCGACCCTCGCCCGTTTGTGCTGACGAATCCAAAAAGACAACGCCCCGGGACGAATCCCGGGGCGTTGCGTGAGACTTTTCAGTCTTCCTGAATCTTGGACGCTTAAGCGTCCCGCTGATATCGCTTACGCGATATTACGGGCAGCCGGCGAACCAGGCGGACAGGAAGGTGAAGATGTCATCGACCGCGACGGCGCCGTCGTTGTTGGCATCAGCCATGCAGACGGGCTCGGCGTTCGGGCCGCTCGCCGTATCGAGGGTGTTGCCCGCGATGGTGAAGGCGAAGTCGGTGCCCTCGGAACCCCAGCGGCTGGGGAACTCGGCCGTGCTGGTCCACTCGGTCACGCCGCCGGTGACGTAGGCAGCGGCCGGGTCGAGGACCGCACCCGGGTTGAAGTTGATCGTGCACTGACGATCGCAGTAGTCGTTGCGGCAGAAGTAGCCACGCTCGATGAAGGAGAAGGTGTCATCGACGCCCACGGAGATCCAGTACTGCTGGCCGGAGGGCAGGACGCAGTTCTGGATCTTGTGGAACTCGAGGCGGTACGCGTCGAGGCCGGAGACGCCGTCGATGGAGACCTCGTAGCCGAGGCAGACGCGCTTGGTGGCGTAGCCGCTGCAGAACGGGGCGTCACCGAACTCGAAGTCCGGGAGACGGCAGTCGTTGCGGTAGATCTCGTAGAAACCGCGGAAGGCCGGGTCGCAGTTCGTGTAGACGCAGGCCTCGATGTGGCAGAGCTCGAAGTCAGCGCACGGCGGGACGACGAAGTCGTCGGCGGCGCGGCTGTTGCGGATAAGGCCCGAACGCTCGGAGCGAGCGCCTTCCTCGTCCACGCCCGGGTTGCCGGTGCTGATCGAGCCGATGTCATACCCGTTGTCCAGCAGGATCTTGCAGGACTCGAAGCAGACGCGGAACGCCAGGTCGGTGCAGCCGACGCAGCACTCCTCGACCGAGGTCCAGTCGGAGGTGTAGATGTAGGGGTCGTTCCAGTTGGCCGGAGCGGTGCCCTCGCGCTTCTTGGCGACCGAGCCCTTGATCTCATTGAACGGCGCGTTCGCCTGGTTGCCGGTGGTGGCCCAGAACGTCAGGTCAGACATCTGACCGTCGGTCTTGCCGACCACGGAGAGCCAGTAGGTGCCGCCGCGCAGGGCGATGTTGTGGACGCAGGTCTCGTCCACGCCGCCGGTGCCGCAGAACGTACCGCGGGTGTCCTCACCCGGGCACTCGCCGGTCTGAGCATCGTTGATGTCGAAGGTGTAGATGTACTCGCTGAAGCCGTTTCCAGCGTCACCCTGGGAAGCCACGCTGTGGGTCCGCAGGACGTAGAGGAGCTCGTCCGGGCAGCCGTTGCAGTCCGAGTAGATCTCGAGACGTGCGCGGTTGAGGCCGAACTGGCTGTTGTTGAGCACGGTGACCGCGATCGACTTCAGGTTGTGGATGTACCCCTCGCAGAGGTAGAAGTCGTCGGCCGCCACAGCGCCGTTCGGAGCGCCGCCGCCTTCGTGCGAGACCTGGCCGTCAACGCCGTCCCAGGCGCCGTTCCACCAGGAGTTCGCATCATCGGGGCAAGCGCAGCCGTCGTCGATGCCACGGGTGACCAGGCCCGTCCAGCCCTGGCCCATCACCTGGGCGAAGCTGCCCGGGGTGACGACCGTGGGCTGCGCCTGAACCGGGGCAGCTGCCTTGTCGCTCGCCGTCGCGGCGGTACCAGCCGCCATGACGGTCGCACAGGCGAGAGTCATGATATCACACATACGGACCATCTGAGAACCTCCTAAAAATCAGGAACACATGAACGAAACCACGTTTCGCTCTCAGCGACGAGAACTTACTCGTCGCCAGTGAGTGCGTGCTGCGCCGGACGCGCGGCTGGTGACCTCCCAATCGAACGTGCCGGCTCCTTCAGACGAATGACCCAAACCAAACCAACCTGAGCACCCTTGCTCTCCTGGACCTCCATTGGCCCAAGACCCGCTCGTATGCTCGCGAGCAGAGGCCGTTGTATCACAACCCATTTTGGGGGTCAAGACTTTTCGCCGGAATTTCCGATCCTGTCGGTACTTGCAAGTGGATTCACTGATCACGGATTGCCCGAAAGGTCCGAATAACCGCGCAGTTCTTCGTAAATCATTGGTCTTCATTGACTTATGC
>JAEYNG010000212.1 GCA_023412695.1 Planctomycetota bacterium
CCTCCTAGTTGAGTTCTGAGCCACGAATGACCGAATCGGCACGACTGTAGGGCACCACGGAGTCGGGCTGCGAGAGTTTGTCGGCGGATTCATCCGAATGGCGTACACCGCCTACCCGCAGCAGTGAAAGGAGTGAGCTTCCGGTCACGGGTGGCTGGGATCGGGCTCGTTGGCCGCGATCGGGTCGGGCAGCATCGTGGTGAGCCCGGGCGCCGAACTGAGGTCGATGGTTGCGCCGACGGTCCGGGATACCGGCTGGCCCGTGGCGAGATCGGTGAGCGTGAAGCTGCCCTCCGGTGGCGTAGGAGCCGGATCGCTGAACGATGCGGGTCCGTTGCTGTAGGCCACCGCGACAACACTCTGGGGCTCGTAGCCCGGCCACGGCGCGCCGACGGCACTGAGCTCCGCGAAACTCACGTTGGCCGGCGGCGTCAGCGGATGCGCACCGGCGCAGCGGACCCGGGGTACACCCGCGGGGTCGATCATCACCGCCGAACCCGCCTGCAGGACCGCCTGCGTCTGGGTGGCGTGGCCGTCGGCGCCGTAACCGTACGATGTCACCCAGGTGTCGACCGTCAGCACCACCGGTGTCAGCGTGTTCAGGTAGTAGGGAATCTCGTCAGGATGCAGTTTCTGCACCGCCCCCCACACCTGCGCCCGCCCGCGGTGGGCGTCGAGATAGTTCGCCAGCGTGGGCGCGTCACACGGGGTGGGGTCGCCGGTGCCACCATACAAACCGGCGCGGGCACCCGACACCAGCCGCACCCCGCGGTCCGGTGATACGGGTAATCCTGTTGTCGCCGTTCGGATCGCCTCCACGGCGGCTGCCGATACCGACACCGTCGGTGCAGAATGCGCAGTCATGAACGGCTCCCCGGCCGGACTGTTGGCCGCTATCAAGGTGACGATCGCGCGCTGAGTGGCCCGCTTGTCCAAGATGGTTTCCCGATGGGTGAGGACGACTCCGATCATGGTGCCCAGTACCACCGCGGTCAGTACCACGGCCGCCACGGTGAGGATGGTGTTGGTCCGCGGCGATGCCGCCGGTGCAGCATTCGGATCGGACCAGCCGGGCGGTGCGGGGTTCACGTGCGCGGTAGGTCTTTCGACGGTGATACGTCGACTATTGTCCCCTGGAACTTCTGCATACTGGCCTTGACGTCGGTGAACCGCGGATCGGTCGACTTGTCGAAATCCTGCGCCACGTCGGGATACAGCAGGGTGTGGTCGTAGCCCTGCTCCAACAGCTTTGACAACGGCACATCGGAGTTGGACGCAAACACCGAATTCCACGGTGTCGGAGCCTGATTGGCAAGACCGACGATTCCGGTGAGCACACTGAGTCCCGGCACTACGGTGTTCACCGAGTTCACTGCTGATCCTGCCCCGGGTACCAGGTCAGGGACGCCTTCCGACGTATTACCGTGCAGATGCACGGTGTGAACACCGTCGAGGTCGGGAGTGATGACGGGTGATCCGTAGGTCACCAGATTGGTGACGTGAAATCCCAAGCCGTTGGCCTTCGCCGCAACATTTTGAGCGTCTATTCCGCCCTGGCTGAATCCGACCAGCATGATGTCGGTGTTGGCTCCGTCGGGAGAATCCTTGAGTGCTTCGCGAATTCGCGCGATAACGGCGGGGTCCACCTTTCCGTCCAAAAGTGGAACGTTGCGCTCCAGGGTGCGGTTCTCGGTGGTGCTCATCCCCTGGAAGTAGACGATCAGGCGGGTCTTGCCGTCGGCGCCGAGGACTTTCTCGATGCGGACCCCGTCACCCTGCTTGTTGTAGTTCTCGATATGGGCGAAGAGTTGCGCAGTCCCCACCGGTGCTGCCACGCCCGAACCGGTTCCGGCTGTGTTGCTGACCTGCTCCTGCTCTTGGGCGTTGCGGCGCAGGCTGTCTGCGCCCTCCCGTAACGCCGACACCGCCGCCTTCACATTCGGGTGCGACACACCGGTCCACTGCGAGCGGAACCGGTCGGCATCGGTGCCCCACCACGGTCCGTTGATCGACGCACTCACAATCTTCGCTAGGCCCTCAAGTGCCCCGGCCACGCTGTCGAATTGCGTGGCGGCCGAGCGTAATTGGTCGGTGTCGGCACCGTTATAGGCCACAGCAGCCTCCCCTGCTTCTAGATGGTGGGCTGGGCGACATGCAGCCACGTTCCCTTACCGCGCTCGATCAGCACCCCGCGACCGGGCGGGAAGTAGCTGCCGTGCACGTATCCGATTGTGGTGTTCAGCAGGTTGTCGGTATCGGCGCCGTCGGGTGCCAGCACAATCCCGCGGCGCGCGGACTTGAACGGTTGAGCCAACTGCCACGCCTGACTCCATGACGAGACGCCCGATTCGCCGACCACGAAAACACTTGCCTCGCTCAGCGTCTTCACCAGTTGCGTCAGCTCGTTTTCGGCTTCGGTACCGCCGAAGTCGGCGACCGATTCGATCACCACCATGAGTCTGTCGGCCGCGTCGGTTGGCAGGCCGGCCATCAGCTCGTTGGCGTAGTCGGTGACCCGCGACGGGCCGACCACCACGTCGTCCCACCCGCCGGCACCCGTCGCCGTCGAGGTGGTGGGTGCGAGGTAGACAAGCCGGATGCCGGGGTTGGAGCGACGCACCGCTTGGGCCAGGGTGATCAACGTGGTGGTCCGCCCGCTCCCGGGTGGTCCGGTGACCATGAAAACGCCGTGCGGATTCACCCCGATCGGCGCCAACGTCTCGTCGGCGATTCCGATGGCCGGTGAGCCAGCAGCCGTCGCCGGTAGTGTGTGCAGCGGGATCTGCTCGGCCAGTCGAGCGATCGGCTTTGGCTCTGCGAACCCGTTGTCGCGCATGGCTTGCGCAAGTTGGGCGATAGCGCGGCCCTGCACGGCGGTGTTGGCATCGCCACCGAAGACCCCGACCTGGATC
>JAEYNG010000272.1 GCA_023412695.1 Planctomycetota bacterium
CCGGCGCGGTGACGGCGTCGCTGGCGGATCGCGGCGCGCCGCCGAAGGGGGCGACGATCGCGATAGTGGACCTGGAGAAGCTGATCAACGGGCTCGACGAGAAGCGGGCCAAGGGCGAGCAGTTCCAGGGCGCGTTTGATGCGAAGAAGACCGAGCTCGAGGCGCTGAAGAAGAAGATCGAGGAGCGCGAGACGGCGGTGAAGAACATGGCCCCCGGGGCCGCGAGGACAAAGGGCGCCGAGGAACTGCGCGACATGATCATCCGTGCCGAGATGGAGGCGCAGCTTGCCAACCGCAAGCTCGACCTGCAGCAGGCGGACCTGTTCCTCGAACTGTACGAGAAGGTGAACGAGGCGATCGCGACGCTGTCGAAGCAGAACGGGTATCACCTCGTGTTCGTGAGCGACGAGAGCGCGAAGGTGCCTAAGGGGAACTCCGAGACCGTCCTGCGCGGCATCACGATGAAGCGGATGCTGTATGTCGATGACGCGCTGGACATCACCGACGAGGTCGTCCGGTTCATGAACAACTCGTTCGCCGCGGCGGGCGGAAAGGCCCCCCCCGCCGCCCCGGCCAAGCCGGTCGCGAACGCGAACAAGGGATCGTGATCGCGTGCTTCAATGGAACTGAGGGCCGCTCCGGGAACGGGGCGGCCTTTTTTCTCGGTCAGTCCAAGTGGCGGGGTTGCAAGGGCGAGCGGTGTGAACGACATACGCAGTGAGATGTCGTTTGACGGCGCGACCGCGGCCAAGGGCCGGGCGCCGGGCCTGGTGGGCGCGAATGGCGGCCGCGGGCCGCGGCTTTCGGCGGAGGAGTTCGCCCGCCTGTTCGAAGAGCACTGGCGGTTGTTGTGGTGCGCGGCGGCGGCGGTGGTGAATGACCGGACGCAGGCGCAGGACTGTGTGCAGCAGGCGGCGGTGATCGGGCTTCAACGTCTGGAGATGTTCGACGCGGGGACGAGTTTCGCGGCGTGGATGACGCAGATCGTGCGGCACGTAGCGATGAACGATGCACGCAAGACGCGGAGGCGGAGGACCAGCAGCGTGGAGTCCGAGGCGCTCGATGCACACGAGGGGAGGGCGGACGCGGCGGCGTTCGGGCCGGCGGTGTCGAGCCGGGGCGTGCTGGCGAGCGACCAGGCGAGCTTCGACGACGAGTTGACAGGCGCGCTGGAGGGCCTGGACGAGACGGCGCGGTCGTGCCTGCTGCTGCGGGTCGTGGCGGACCTGCCGTACAGGCAGATCGGGCAGGCGCTGGGGATCCCCGAGGGGACGGCGGCGAGCCATGTGCACCGGGCGCGGAAGGCATTGAAGGAGCGGCTTGTGGGGCGGGCCGGCGGTGGTGAAGGGAAAGGACGATCGCTGTGAGCGGCCCAGACGAGAAGACAGCGCAGATCGATGCGTTCCTGCGGGGCGAGATGACCCCGGCGGACCGCGGCGCGTTCGAGCGGGAGATGCTGAAGGACCCCGCCCTGCGCGCGGAGGTCGAACTGGAGCGGCGCATCGACGAGCGGCTGCGCGCGATCTATGCGCCGCCGGCGATGGCGACCGTGCCCGCGCGGGTGCGCGTGCCGACGGCACGGCCGTGGACACGGATCGCGATGGGGATGGCGGCGGCGATCGCGCTGGTGGCGGCGGGGGTGTACTTCACAGTGCTGCGCGTACCGGGGCCGGGCGGGACACGAGCGGATGTGATCCTGGCGAGCATGGAGCGCAACGGCTTCGAGCCGGTGTGGGAGTGCAAGGACGACGAAGAGTTCCGGAGGTATACGCAGGAGAAGTTCGGGCAGGCGTTCACCGTTGCGCAGGACGCGAACGTGCGCGTGGTCGGGTGGCACTACTGCACGGGCGTGCTCAGCGACGACGCGGGGGTGATGCTGGTCGAACTCGGCGGAAGCGATCGGGCGATCGTGGTAGTGGATCGCAGGGCGAATGACCGGCGGGTGGAGGTCGATGCGGCGAGCGGCGCACGGGTGCACCGGCTGCGGGTCGGGGACGCGGTGCTGTACGAAGTGTCGAAGCGGGCCGAGCCGGCGGTGCTGCCGCTGGTGCGGGCGGCCGAGTGATCGGATTCGGGCGCGGCGGCGACGCCCGGGCCGTTATACTCGCGGCATGAAGCTGATCGCCGACGAAGCACAGGTCGAGAAGTTGCTGGACGCGCTGGCCGCGGACGTGCGGAAGGGGACGCAGGACCCGGCGAAGCTGGCGTTCATCGGGATCCGCCGGCGAGGGGATGTGGTCGCGGCGAAGCTGGCGCAGCGGCTGGGGGTGAGCGACGTCGGCTCGATCGACATCACGCTGTACCGTGACGACCTGTCGGAGACGGGCGCGGCGGCGCGGGTGGGAAAAACGTCGATCCCGTTCGACGTGGGCGGGCGCGAGATTGTGCTGTGCGATGATGTGCTGATGACCGGGCGCAGCGTGATGGCCGCGCTGCGGGAGATTCTCGATTTCGGGCGGCCGAGCCGGCTGCGGCTGGCGGTGCTGGTGGAGCGGCCGGAGCGGGAGATCCCCATCCAGCCGGAGCACGCGGCGCTGAAGCTTGAGCCCGGACCTGGGGAGAAGGTGGACGTGCGGCTGATGCCGCAGGACGGCGAGAACCGGATCACGATCAATCCGAGGGATTGATTGTGCAGTGTGACTCTCGGGCTCGAGCCCGACTGCCGCTGAACTGCCGTGCGGCGAGATGCGCCGCCGCGATGCAGGCTGCGATCACGAGCCGCTTGCCGGTAAGCAGGGTGAAATCTGCACCTTCGGACAAGTAGAGCAACCACAAGAATGTTGCCGCGAACGTCGATAAGAGCACTGCCAGTGCGAGGTTGCGGACCAGGTCGGTCTTTGCGAACAGCATGAGTCCCCAGGCAGTCAAGCAGCCCGACACGGGCACGAACACCAACAGCAAGAGCCACGGTGCGTCCCCTTCAGCTACTTCCTTCCAACCCTCCGCGATGCCCCCGATGTGGATCGCGCCGTGGCCGCCTGCAAGCCCTGTCCACCAGAGCGACCACGCAAGAACTGCGGGCCAAGCAAGCAGCAGCAGGCGATCGAGAATAATGATCGCGATCCGCAGCGGTCTGGCCAACTTCGGCCGAGGAGAGGCGTTGTCGTTGATGTCTGACGGGCGAGCTTGCATGGCGTGCAGTCTGGCTGAGTTGCAAGGCCTACCGAATCAGTTTCGGCTCGCTTACATCCGCTCCACAGCTTTAATGCCCAACGTGGACAGGCCGTCGGTCATGACGCGCTCGGTGAGCGCGCAGAGGCGCAGACGGCTGTCGCGGATCGCGTCGCTCTCGGCCTGCAGCACCGGGCAGTTGGTGACGAACGTGCTGAACGTCTGCGCCAGGTCGAAGAGGAACTGGCACATGCGGTGCGGCTCGAGCGCGTCGGTGACGCCCTTGAGCGCGGCGGGGTAGCGCAGCAGCGCGAGCGCAAGTCTGCGCTCGTCCGGCGTGTCGAGCCTGAACGGGGCCGACTTCGCGGCGGCGGCCACCGCGTCGCCGAAGCGCTCAATCCCCTTGCGGAAAATGCTCCGGATGCGGACGAGCGCGTAGAGCAGGTACGGACCGGTGTTGCCCTCGAACGCGAGCATGCGATCGAACGAGAAGACGTAGTCCTTGGCGCGGTCGTTGGAGAGATCGACGTACTTGATCGCGGCCATGGCGACAGCCTCGGCGACCTGGCTCGCCTCGTCGCCGGTGAGGTCGGGGTTCTTCTCCTTCACCGCGGCGGCCGCACGCGTGATCGCCTCGTCGAGCAGGTCGCTGAGCTTGACGTTCTCACCGGAGCGCGTCTTGAACGGCCGGTTGTCGGGGCCGAGGACCATGCCGAACGCGGCGTGCTCGAGTGAAGAGGGATGCGCCGCCCCGGGCTTGGTCGCGAAACCGGCGCGGGTCGCGCTGGCGAAGACCTGCTTGAAGTGCAGCGCCTGGCGTGCGTCCACGCAATAGATGACGCGGTCTGCGCCGAGCTTCTGCACTCGCCGGCGGATCGCGGCCATGTCGGTCGTTGCATAGAGGAAGCCGCCGCCGCCCTTGGCGGACTTGCGGATGATCGTGGGCTCCTCGATGCCCTCGTTGCGGATGACCAGCGCGCCGTCGGACTCTTCGGCGATGCCGCGACGGACGAGCTCGTCCACCATCGGCGCGAGCTCCTCGGCGTACGACGATTCGCCGGCGGAGTGCTCGTTGGTCACGTTCGCGCCGAGTCGCGCACAAACGGCCAGACACTCGCGCATAGTGACATCCGCGATGCGCTGCCAGACGGCGAAAGTCTCGGGTTCCTTGTTCTGGAGCGCGACGAGCGTGGCCTTGGCCTTGGCGAGGGACTCGCTCGCCCCCCCCACTTGCTCCTCGAGCTCGGCCATGACCTTCGGGCCGAGACCGAACTTGCGGGCGGCGGCGAGGCCGCGATCGTCGGCGTTGGACTCCCTTTGCGCCGCCTTGTAGAGCTTCTCGATGTCGTCGAGACTCAGCGCGGCAATGTCACGCCCGGCCCGCTGCATGTCGAGCAGCCTGGCGGTGACCATGGCGATGGGCAGGCCCCAGTCGCCGACGTGGTTCTGGCGGATGACGCGGTGGCCTTCGCGCTCGAATGTGCGGGCAAGGGCGTCACCGATGACGACAGCGCGGAGGTGGCCGACGTGCATCTGCTTCGCGAGGTTCACGCCGCAGAGATCGACGACGACGGTCTGCGCGGGCTTCGCTCGCTCGATGCCGAGATCGGGTGTATCGAAGGTGGCGAGCAGCGTGCCCATCGCGTCGGCGCGGAGGGCGATGTTGATGAATCCGGGGCCGGCGATGGACGCGTCGGAGAGGGGCTCGGCGATATCGTCGATATTCGCCGCGGCGACGAGGGCCTGGGCGACCTCGCGCGGGGGCTTGCCGACGGCCTTGGCGAGGGACATCGCGGCGTTGCACTGGAAGTCGCCGAACTTCGGGTTCTGCGTGGGCTTGATGAGCGGGTCTGTGCCCGCTGCCTGCGGGAAGGCGGCGGCGATCGCGGCGGCGAAGCGTTCGTGGAGGATCTGGACGGGGTCGAAGGGCATAGGAGGCGATGGTAGAGGGCAAAAAGCGAACCGCCCGGGCCAGAATGACCCGGGCGATCCTGCACAGCGATCGAGAGAGAAGGCAGGGAGAGGCGCGGTGTGGCTCAGTCCGCCAGGGCGGTGGTGGTCGGGAGCTGGGCGTTGGCGAGCTCGAGGGTCGTCTCGATGCGGAAGTTGGACTGGGTGGTGTGGCGCTCGGCGAAGAAGAACTTCAGGCTGTAGCGCTGACCGTCCTGGAGCCACGTGCAGCGGTCGAGGTCGATCGTCTGGCTGACGGCCGAGTGGACGCCGCCGAGGTCGATCACGCACTTGCCGTCCACGAACACCCACACGTCGTCGTCGCCGGTAAAGGTGAAGACCTGGCCCGCGTTGCGGCGGTAGACGAACGTCGTGTCGAGCTCGTAGGTGAAGTGGAAGTTCTTGTTCGGGTTCGTAAGGCCCGAGTTGCCCCAGAGCTCACCGTTGATCGGGAAGAACCCGCCGAGCTGGGAGAACGCGGGGTCGGTGCGATCATCGAACACGTAGACGTTGGAGTTGGCCTGCTTGCGGAGCGTCAGCGACAGCGGGCGGGAGAGGTTCACACCGTCCATGTTGCGGAACCACTTGCGGAAGTTGTCCGCCGTGGTGAGCGATCCGCCGGTCGAGTTGGAGCGGGCGCCGTTCTGGTCGCCCGACCGCGAGGCGACGTGCGCACGGGGCGGCATGCGGTTGCGGCCCTGGGCGTCACGCCACTGGGTGTTCACCTTGTAGCCGGTGGAGGAGAACTGCGGCTTGCCATCGGCGTCGAGGGTGTCGGCGACCTGATAGGCATAATGGCCAAAGCCGCTGGTCGGCTGGCGCTGGAAGTCGGGGTGGCCGCCGGAGACGTTCTGGGCCTTGAAGTCGCGGACGATACCGGTGAGCTGGATCGTCGGTGGGAGCTGGGTCTGACCCTGAACCGCGACGTCGGCATTGGCCGTCTGGACGGTGCCGCCGGTGCTGGCCAGGCCCGCCAAGAGCATCGCGGCCGTCAGGCCGGCGGCGCCGAACGAGCCCTTCATAAGTGTGCTGGCGTTCATGTGTTCCTTCGCTTCCCGCGGGTTGGTTCCCGCACTCGTCAACCGCTTCCCTGCCGGTCCGGTGCTGTGTGCCGCGGCGTCTTGCCTGCGGCCCGGCCGCTCCCAACGCGGGAGCATTCCGGCTCAGAGTGGAAGGTCGAATTCCCGCCGCCGGAAGTCACGCGTTCTGGGGATGCAAAGTGTTGATCCTGCTGGGTTTATGCCATCGCGGGTGGCTGTGGGGGTTGTGCCGGAACGGGGGTTGGCCCGCGACTGGGCCGTTTGGAGGCGTTGAGCCGATCCTTATTCCGTCGTGTCCCCTATCCTGCACACCCGCGGCGTGCGACGGCGGTTATCAGACGTAGATCGCGTCTGAAACGTCGATCGCCAAGGCCGGCCCGGAGAGAAAGAGACTCATGGATCAGTTCATCATCAGCGGCGGCGCGCGGCTGAACGGTCGTCTGACGATCAAGGGCTCGAAGAACGCGGCGTTGCCGTTGATGGCGGCCGCGCTGCTGACGGACAAGCCGCTCCTGCTGAACGATGTCCCGGACCTCGCGGACATCCGCAACATGGTGAAGCTGCTCGAGCAGCTCGGGTGCCACGTGGACTTTGTCCCCCCGCCCGACGCGAGCTTCGCGGGCGGGAAGATGGTGATCCATGCGCAGGACGAATCGGCAAGCCACGCGAAGTACGACATCGTCAAGACCATGCGTGCGAGCATCTGCACGCTCGGGCCGATGTTGGCGCGGCGCGGATTCGCGCGGGTGTCAATGCCCGGCGGGTGCGCGATCGGCGACCGGCCGGTGGACTTGCACCTGCACGGCCTGCGAGGGCTGGGCGCGGAGATCCAGCTCCATCAGGGCGACATCGTCGCGCGGGTGCCGGGCGGGAAGGGCGGCCGGCTCAAGGGCGGGCGGATCTTCCTCGGCGGGCCGTTCGGCTCGACCGTGCTCGGCACGGCGAACGTGATGAGCGCGGCGACGCTGGCCGAGGGCCAGACGATGATCGAGTGCGCCGCGTGCGAGCCGGAGATCGTGGACCTGGCGAAGATGCTCAACGCGATGGGCGCACGGATCCGCGGGGCGGGCTCGCCCCGGATCATCATCGACGGCGTCGAGGCGCTGCAGGGCACCGAGCACGCGGTGATCCCGGACCGGATCGAGGCGGGGACGTACATGATCGCCGCGGCGGCGACAAACGGGGACGTGACGCTCGACAACTGCCCGATGGACGCGATGATCGCGGCGTGCGATGCGTTGACGCGGGTGGGCGTGATCCTGAGCGAAGAGAAGGGCCCGCCGACCGCCGGCCGCGACCCGATGCGGGCGACCGTGCGCGTGACGTGCTCGCGCCTGCTGCGGCCAATCGAGGTGACGACGCAGCCGCACCCGGGCTTCCCGACGGACCTGCAGGCCCAGCTCGTCGCGCTGCTGACGATGGCCGAGGGCAACTCGGTCGTGACCGAGCGCATCTACCCGGAGCGGTTCCTGCACGTGGCCGAGCTCGGACGCATGGGCGCGAAGGTGCTGCGGCAGGGGCCGACGGCGATCATCAGCGGTGTGCGCAAGCTCGTCGGCGCGCCAGTGATGGCCAGCGACCTGCGCGCCTCGGCGTGCCTGATCATCGCCGGGCTCGCGGCCGAGGGCGTGACGACGGTCAGCCGCGTTTATCACCTCGACCGCGGGTACGAGCGGATGGAGGAACGGCTGCGGATGCTGGGCGCGGACATCCAGCGCGTGAGCGAGAAGCAGGCGGCGCCGAGCGAGGCGGTCGCGGTTTAACGTCGCTTGCAGCGTCGGCGCAGCAGAAGGCGTCGAGTCATGGGGCAAGAGATATCGAGGCTCGCGTCGTGTCCGCTGTGCTCGCGGCTGAATGACGCCGCGAACGCGCTGCGGGTCTGCGACCTGCGTGAGTCGGTGCTGTTTCTGCACGAGCATCAGCGGTATGAGGGGTGGTGCGTGCTGGTGCTGAAGGACCACGCGGAGCAGTTGCACGAACTGCCAGTATCGCGGCAGGCGCGGCTGTGGGAGGATGTGGCACAGGTAGCGGGGGCGATTGTGCAGGCGTTCTCGCCGCGGCGGATGAACTATGAGTGCCTCGGCAACGTCGTTGGGCACATCCACTGGCACGTAATCCCGCGGTATGCTCCGCCGGTTGATCCGGAGCCGGGCGCAACGGTGTGGGTGCGGCCCGCGGCGGAGCGCGACTGCGGGGTGAGCGCGGAACGCGCGGCGGAGCTGATTGGCCGCCTGCGCGACGCGGGGCTGTGACAGGACGATCGCATGGCCGGGTATTCTGGTACGCCGTTATGGAAGAAGCTCGGCATCAAACCTGGGCACGTGGTGCTGCTGGTCGATGCACCAGATGGGTTCGAAGACACGCTCACAGGTATGCCGGACGATGTTCGCATCGAGCGCGGCGGGCACGGGAAGTCGCCGGTGGATGTGCTCGTCGTGTTCGTCAAGGACCGAGCCGCGATGCAGAAGCGGTTCGCGTCGGCGATGGCACGGATGAAGCCGGATTCGGGGTTGTGGTTCGCATGGCCGAAGAAGGCGTCGGGCGTGAAGACGGACCTGACGGAGGATGTGATCCGCGATGCCGCGCTCGCGGTGGGACTGGTGGACAACAAAGTCTGCGCGATCGACGAGGTCTGGTCGGGTCTGCGGGTGGTGGTGCGGCTGAAGGACCGGTGACGGCCCGCTTGCGAGCCGGATTTCGAACATTCTTCATTCGGGGTTCATCTGGCGGGGCAGTCTTTGAGTTCGTGCGGCGAGGTGAGGCGCCCGCGCGGATGAAAGGATGATCCCATGACGACTGCGCGGCTTGGTAACGTGAAGCGAACACTCGCGGCCTCGATCGGCACAGCCGCGATCTCGCTCTCATGCGCGAGCGGGCAAACCGTCCCCGACGGGTTTACCCATACCACGCTCGAGGCCGGCTTTGGCGACGCCACCAGTATCGCGATCACCCCGGACGGGCGGGTGCTGATCGCCAAGCAGAACGGCGTCGTGCAAATGTGGAAGGACGGCGACCTGCTGGAGGAACCGGTCCACACGTTCGCAACCACCTCGTTCGGCGAGGCCGGGCTGATCGGCATCGCGGTGCACCCAAGCTTCGCCGCGAACGGCTTTGTGTACGCGTACAACGTGAACGATGAGGACCCGCCGCGGGGCAAGCTGCTCCGCTTCACGATGCCGCCGGGTTCGGACACGTCCGCGCCGGGAAGCCAGGTGGAGCTGTTTGATCTGGGCGTCGCGACGAGCATCCACCTCGGCGGGGAGGTACAGGTCGGCGCCGACGGGAAGCTGTACGTCGCGCTGGGCGATCATGCGAACTCGTCGAACGCGCAGAGCCTTTCGAGCATCTTCGGCAAGATCCTGCGTCTGAACCCCGACGGTTCGATCCCGAGTGACAACCCGTTCTTCGGCACGACGGCCGGCGACAACCGCGCGATCTGGGCGTGGGGCTTGCGCAACCCGTTCACCTTCGCGTTCGATGCGACCAACGGGCTTATGTACATCAACGACGTCGGCGCAGGGACGTGGGAGGAGATCAACGAGGGCGCGGCCGGGCGGAACTTCGGCTGGCCAGAGACAGAAGGGCCGTTCAATCCCGCGACCTTCCCGGACTTCGTCAACCCCGTGCTCGCGTATCACCACAACGACCCGGGCGAGATCGGCTTCACCGGCTCGGTCATCACCGGCGGCGTGTTCTATCGACCGGCGGGGCAGCAGTTCCCCGCCGACTACGTGGGCGATTACTTCTTCGGCGACCTTGGCGGGAGTTGGGTGCGTCGCCTCGACGTCGCGAGCGGTGAGTCTGTTGGGTTTGCAAGCGGCATGAGCGGCGTTGTGGATTTCGCCGTGCAGCCCGACGGCGCGCTGCTAGTCCTGCGGCGCAATGTTCTGTCGCTGGTCACCTACGACGCGGCGGTCGGCGCGTGCTGCATCGGCAGCGCGTGCACGCAAGTCACCTCCGCCAACTGCGCTTCGAGCGGCGGCGTCTTCGAAGGCGTGGGCATCTCCTGCGGCACCGCGGGCAACCCGATCGCCTGCTGCCCGGCGAACTTCGATCAGGCCGACGGCGTGGAGGTACCGGACATCTTCGCCTTCCTGGGCGCATGGTTCGCCGAGGACCCGAGCGCCGACTTCGACGGCATGAATGGCATCGAGGTGCCGGACATCTTTGCATTCCTGAGCGCGTGGTTCGCGGGCTGCGGGGCATAACTCGCGGCGGCGCATCCACCGCCCCACTGCTAGGCCTGAGCCGAGCGGCAGCAGCGGCCGATGACGCGGGACCGACCCGACGATGGACCCACTCCCCCGCCTGCCGCGAGCGGGCCGACGGACCGGAGGGCGACTACACTTGGCGGACCTTGGAGAGGTGGCCGAGAGGCTGAAGGCGGCGGTTTGCTAAACCGTTATACGGATTACGGTCTGTATCGGGGGTTCGAATCCCCCCCTCTCCGCTTCGGGCCCTGCCGGCCGCGACTAACACGCGGCCGCGGCCGGGCAGGTTTTTTAGCGTGGGGGG
>JAEYNG010000321.1 GCA_023412695.1 Planctomycetota bacterium
GCACGACACCCTGCACTTCTCGACCGACGCGCTCAACCTCGTCAACGAGCGCTTTGTCTTCGGCTTCACGCGCGAGCGGGCCGAACGCCTCGCGCCCCACGCCGGCAACCGCGTCGTCCTCGGCTTCCGCCCGCAGTCGTTCGTCGTCGCGATGGATCAGCAGCCGGGCCGCGACTTCCCCGACACCAACCAGCTCGTGCTCGAACTCGTCGTCGTCGAGCCACTCGGCGAGACGATGGACCTCGTCTGCCAGACCGCCAGCGGCGAGCGCATCGTCGCACGTGTTCCCGCGGCCGACACCTTCACCCCCGGCACAACCATCCGCCTCGAGCTCGCACCCGACAAGCTCCACCTCTTCGAGCCCGGCGAGTTCGGCCGCGCCCTCCTCTGAACCCGCGGCCGCTTCGCCGGTATAGACCGCATCCCGCACGCACACAGGAGCGGCCCCGCCGCCCGCCGATGATCTACATCACCCTCCCGGTCATCTGCCTGCCGTTGATCGCGCTGATGTGGGCCATCGCCGGCCTGTTCATCCACCGCCGCGATGTGCGCTCGCAGGAATACCTCTCGCTCCTCGGTGCTTTCCTCACACTCCCGCTCAGCGTCGTCTTCATCGGCGCCCTCGAATACGGCTGGCGATGGCTCCTCACCCCGACCGCGCTCATCCTCGAACTCATCGTCGGCGCCGGCATCGTGCTCTTCATCCGCGCCGAAGTCCTCAAGTCCCGCGACCGCCGCAAGCCTGTTTGGGCCTGCACCGACTGCGGTTACGACCGTCGCGGCGTCTCGGGCCCATGCCCGGAGTGCGGCTCGCCCGCGCGCCCGGGCCAATCAGCGCCCCGCGCCAACACCCCCGCGGCCCGCGGCGTCCAATCATGAGCAATCATTCTCAATCAGTCTCGCAGGATCACCGGCGTGGACGAACAACGGCGTGACAGCTCGCACGACGCGCTCCGGGCGCACGACCCGGACGCCTGTCGCCGCTTCGTCCTCGACCACCGCGACCGCGTCTATGCCTTCCTCGCACATCTCACGAGCGACCGCGCGCTCGCCGAGGAGCTCACCCTCGATGTATTCGCCGCCGCGTGGTGTGCGCTGCCGGCGTTCGACGGCCGCGCGTCCCTCGCTACATGGCTCCACCGCATCGCATATACGAAGTTCCTCGACCGCCGCCGCGCCGATGCGCGACGAGCCGCACGCGCCAACACCCTGGCCGTCCGCGGCGTCCAACCAACGCCCCCGTCAGACCCGCTCGACGGCTTCCAACTCAACGAGCAGACGGCCCGGCTCCGCACCCTTCTTTCGCAACTCTCCGACGAAGATCGCGCACTCGTCCTCCTCCATTACACCCAGCGCATGAGCTATGCCGACATCGCGATCGCAGTGGGGGAGCCCGAGGGCACGGTCAAGTGGCGCATCAGCAAGATCCTCAAGCAACTCCGTGAACGGCTGATGGAGACAAGCAATGCCCACGCCTGATCACGACAAGCCCCTTGCCCCGCCGCACGGCGACCCGCTCGCCGCCGCGTTCACCGCGCTTCCAAGTCCCCACGCGCCCACGCACCTCACCCAGCAACTCCTTTCCGCCGCGCCGATCGCCCCTTCCCTCGCCACCGCCACGTTTGCCCCCGCCGCCGCGTCCAAGCCGCTCTCCGGCGGCCCGGTCCTCTGGTGGAGCGCCAGCGCTGTCATCACGGCCGCGGCCGTCGCGTTCGCCGCGTGGCTCATCCCCGCCATCCAGCGCGAGCTCGCGCCCTCCGACCCGCGCTCACCACTCATTCCCCAACCACAGTTCGTGCAGGCTCCGGAACCTGCGTTCAGCCCCACTCGCCAATTACTGCAGGAGACCGACCCATGCAACATGCTCCCTCCACAATGAAGCACCTGCTCGCCGCCGCGATTGCTCTCGTCTGCACGATGCCGTGCGCGGCGTTCGCGTCAGACGACAACCGCCTGAAGAACCCCGGCGGCGAGGAAGCCGCCAAGGACGACGCCTCGCAGCCCGCGCACTGGTTCGCCGCCAGCGTCAAGTCCGACGGCCTCACGATGAAGCTCGACGACAAAACCGTCAAGGCGGGCGAGCGATCCCTCTTCGTCGGCAACACCCACGTCTATCCGAGCGCGACCTTCAACAACTGGGCGCAGCGCATCGAGACGTTCACCCCCGGCGAGACCATCACCCTCAGCGGATGGATCAAAGCCGAGAACGCCGAGATCGCCATGATGTGCATCCAGGCGTGGGACGAATCCGGTAAGAACATGCTCGGCTTCGCCGGCACGGCCAACGTCACCGGCACGCGCGACTGGCACGTCATCAAGACCGACCCGCTCCTGATCCCCCGCGGCACCAAGTCCATCGTCATCCGCGCGGGCCTCAGTGGCAAGGGCAAGGTCTGGTTCGACGGCCTCCGCCTCGCGCCCGGCGAGGGCGCGCTCCTCCCCGCGCCGCCCGACGACGGCAAGACCCCGCTCATCCCCAACGGCGGGGCAGAGGAGTTAGAGGACAAGTCGCGCGACGTTCCCGCGGCGTGGTTCAAAGCCCACATCCCCGCCGACGGCCTCGACATGCGCCGCGTCGAAGACGCCCGCCGCACCGGCAAGGCCGCGCTGCTCATCGCCAACACCCACGAGTACCCGCAGAGTGTCGCCAACAACTGGTCGCAGTCCGTCCCGTACGACCTCACCGGCCGCACCGTCCGCCTGTCCGCGTGGGTGAAGACCGAGGATGCGCAGAAGGTCAACATCTGTATCCAGGGCTTCTCCGACATGCAGACCATGACCTCCTTCGGCAGCTCCGAGGTCCTCTCCGGCACACGCGACTGGACACGCGTCGAGACCTCCCCTGTCCGCATCACCCCGTCCGTCACCACCGCGATCGTCCGCGTCGTCCTCACCGGAACCGGCAAGGCGTGGTTCGACGATGTCACCCTCGAGTTCGTCGAGGACGACCACGACGCCGAGTGACCGCCGGCGAACCTGAAGCCTATTTCACAGCGGCCGATACCTCGCGGGCGTGATGCGTCAACCCACGCGTCGCGCCCGCTACACTCTCGGCCTTGAGTCCCTCTTCTCCTCAACACGCCGGCCCGCACTCACCCCTCGCCGGGGCCGGCATCTCCACCCGCGCCGACACCACCGACGCAGTCTCGCACGCCGTCGCCCAGGTCCGCGAAGGTCTCCGCGGCCGCAGGCCCGATATCGTCTTCGCCTTCATCTCGCCGCATCACCTCCACATGGTGAAGGCTGTTGCCGCCGCGATCCGCAGCACCCTCGGCCCGGACCTGCTCGTCGGCGTCTCGGGCGAGAGCACCCTCGGCGGCCAGATCGAGCTCGAGAACGCCCCGGGCCTCTCCCTCCTCGGCCTGAGCCTCCCCGGTGTCACCATGCGTGCCTTCCGCACCGACCAGTGGCCCAGCATCAAGGACGCCGCCACCGACGACGCCCAGCTCCGCGACATCGCCGCCTCCAGCGGCATGGGCCCGGGCTACCGCGGCACGATCCTGTTCGCCGATCCGCACTCCGTCCCCGTCAATGCGATCCTCCCCGCGCTCTCCCGCGCCCGCGAGCTGCAAACCACCGACGGACCCGTGCCGCCCATCATCGGCGGCCTCGCATCCGCCGCGAAACGTCCCGGCGGCAACGTCCTCATCCTCAACGAGCACGTCGCGACCACCGGCGGCGTGGGCGTTTCCTTCTCCGGCAATGTCCTCATCGACGCCCTTGTCTCTCAGGGTTGCAAGCCCATCGGCCCACCACTGGTCATCACCGCCGGCAAGGGACAGATGATCAGCGGCCTCGGCGGCCGGTCCGCCATGCCCGTGCTCGCCGAGATCATCGAGGCCCTCGACGAGGCGACCAAGGACCAGCTCCGCAAGGGCCTGTTCATCGGCCGCGCCGTCACCGAGTACAAGGAGCGTTTCGGCCGCGACGACTTCCTCATCCGCAACGTCATCGGCGTCGAGCAGTCCTCGGGCGCGGTCGCCGTCGCGGACCTTCTGCGCATTGGCCAGACGATCCAGTTCCACGTCCGCGACGAGGCCACCGCCAGCGAGGACCTCTCCCTCCTCCTCGATGCGCAGCAGCTCCGCGACGACCCCTTCGCCGGTTTGCTCTTCACCTGCAACGGCCGCGGCTCGCGGATGTTCTCAACGCCCCACCACGACGCCGAGATGATCACCCGCGCGTTCACCCGCCCGCGCGAGGCCGACCTCTTCGACCCCGCCGCGGCGCCGCAGGCCACCGAAGCCCGCCGCGTCATGCCCCTCGCGGGCTTCTTCGCCGGAGGGGAGATCGGCCCCGTCGGCAACGGCGTCTTCGTCCACGGACAGACCGCCTGCCTCGCGCTCTTCCGCGCACCGCCCCCGGTCTGACTCACACCGCCGGCGCGGGCATGATCGTTCCGCGGCATTCCCCAAAGCCGATCCGCCGGAACCCCTCGCGCTCGCAGTACGCCTTCATGATCACCTCGTCCCCGTCCTGCAGGAACGTCCGCGTCTCCCCCGTCGGCAGGTCGATCGGCTTGCGCGCAAGCGGCTTCTTGTCTGGCCCGATGCCCTGCCACGTCCGCTCCAGCAGACACCCGCGAGACTCCGGCGACGGCCCCGAGATTGTCCCCGAGCCCAGCAGATCCCCCGGCTGCAGGTTGCACCCATTGCTCGCGTGGTGCACGATGAGCTGATCGACCGTCCAGTACATGTCACCGAAGCTCCCGCGCGAGATCATCACCGGCGCCATGCCCTTCTGCCGCATCTGCTCGCTCGCCAGCCACACCTCGACCGTGATGTCGATGTTCCAGTCCCCGCTCCCGCGCAGGTACGGCAGCGGCTCCGGGTCCCCCGCGTCACGCCGCGGGCCCTCCGTTCGGAACGGCGCGAGCGCATCCATCGTCACGACAAACGGCGACAGCGATGAGGCGAAGTTCTTCGCGAGGAACGGCCCCAGCGGCTGATACTCCCACTTCTGCAGGTCCCGCGCCGACCAGTCGTTCAGGATGCACATCCCGAACATCGCCTCCGCGACCCGCGCCATCGGGATCGGCTCGCCGAGCCTGTTCCCGCCGCCGACATACACCCCCAGCTCCATCTCGTAGTCGAGCAGCTTGCACGGCCCGAAGCTCGGCGCGCCGTTCGGCTCGTTCTCCGGCGGCGATTGCTGCCCCACCGGCCGCCGCACCGGTGTCCCCGAGACCACGATCGACGACGCCCGCCCGTGATACCCGATCGGCACGTGCCTGTAGTTCGGCAGCAGCGGGTTGTCCGGCCGGAACATCGACCCCACGTTCGTCGCGTGGTGCTTCGACGCGTAGAAGTCGGTGTAGTCGAACACCGTCATCGGCAGCAGGAACTTCGTCTGCGCGATCGGCGTCAGCGCCTTCTCCCGCAGCCGCCGCGCACGCTGCCCGCCCCCCGCGTCCTCCCGCAGAAACTCCTGCAGCTTCTGCCGCAGCTCGCCCCACAGCGTCGGCGTCCCCGCGATGAAGTTCCACCCCGGCGCGTGCAGCATGTACGCCAGCTCCCCCTCCGGGTCCCCAAGCGCGCCCGACATCGCCAGCGCCGAAACGTCCAGCACCTGGTCACCGATCGCCACGCCCAGGTGCCCGTGCGAGTGCCCGTCGTGCTCCGCCTCAAAGGCGCACAGCGCAAGGTTCTGGATCGGGAAGTCCGTCGCCGGGTCGTTGGCGGACTCCACCCACGACCTCATCGCCGGATCATGCGTCGCGTTCACGTGCTTCTGGCCCATAGGCCTGAGCGTACCCCGCCCGCCGCCGACCCGCGACTCAGATCAGCTTCAACTTCTTCAGCTCCTCCACCGGCTCCTCGAACGAGCACGAGCCGTACGACAGCGCAAATG
>JAEYNG010000370.1 GCA_023412695.1 Planctomycetota bacterium
GCTCGAGCCCCCCACCACCGCTCGCCGCGCCGCCGCGGCTGACACCCAGCCGCTCGATCAGCTTCGAGTGGCTCCCCGCAAGCTGCGCGATCAGCCGCTCGAAGCTCGCCACCGCGCTCCGCGCCGCCTCCACGTCCCCCGCGTCCGCTCCCGCCGCGGCGAACGCCTCGATCACCTGTTTCAGGCCCTCCACCCCCGGCAGCTTCACGAGAAAGCCCGGCGTCCCGTCGAACGCCTGCACCGCCTGCACCACACGCTGGCACGTCACCCGCAGCACGCCCAGGTGGCGCGCCATCCCGCTCGCGTGCCGCGCATGCTCCGGGAGCCATTCCAGCAGCCGGTGCAGCTCCGCGTGCACGCGCCCGCTCACCCGCTCCGCTTCCGCCCACTCCTGCTGGTTCAACGGCTTCGCGACCCTGCTACGTCCTGAACTCGAAACGGTTGGCATCCACTCCACGATACCGCGAACGCTCCCGTCGCGTGCGGGATTCGCGTTGCCAAGGACAGGTCCCTTCCTTGCTCGCAAGTCCATGAGCTTCAAGTCCTTAAATCCAGATCGGTGCTCCGACCATCCAAATCGTGACGGATCCCGGCGGAACCCCTTGCCCGTTCCGAGAGTATAGCGTATGGTTCTGAGAAATGCACTAAGAACTGTACTGAGATCGATCGCTCTGTTCATGCCAAGGATCCCATCCATGAAGACCCTGCCCCTCGCATTCGCCGCCGCCTGCGGCCTCGCCCTCGGCGCCGCCGCCCTCGCGGCCGACTCGTACGTCGCCACCCCTATCCCGCCCGTCCCCAACGGCACCGCCACCCTCGCCTACGGCGTCAACGACGCGGGCTGGGTCGTCGGCCAAGCCGACGAGTTCGGCATCCCCGTCGCCTTCGTCTACCACGACGGCGAGAGCCACCGCCTGCCCAGCCTCGACGGCGGCTGGGACGCCCGCGCGTCGAGCATCAACAACAGCAACGTCATCGTCGGCGAGTGCCGCGACAGCGCGGGCGTCTTCCGCGCCGTCATGTGGACCGCCGACGCCGAGGGCGTCTGGACGATCACCGACCTGGGCACGTTCGCCGCCAACGGCGCAGGCTTTGGCGTCGCGACGCGCATCAACAACGCGGGGCAGATTGTCGGCTACTGCACCGCCGCGAGCGGCTTTGCCTATCACGGCTTCCGCTGGGAGAACGGCGTGATGACCGACATCGGCACGCTGCACTACGCCGGCAACAACGCCTATTCGCAGGCCCTGGGCATCAGCCCCAACGGCGACGTCGTCGGCTTCGCCTACGCCGTGCTGCAGGGCCCCGAGCATGGCCTCTACCGGCCCGTCGGCGCAGACGAGAGCATGGACATCACCCCCGCCGCGCCCTTCGCGCTCGCCCAGTGGCACGCCGCGACCAGCGACGGCAAGATCGCCGGCTACATCGCCTCTTCCTCGCACACCTCCGGCGCGTTCCGGCCGGCGATCCACGTCGACCGCGTCGGCTACGACATCATCCCGCTCCTGCCCGACCTCACCGACGGCTACGGCTACGACATGAACGATGCCGGCGTGTTCGTCGGCACGATGTTCCTGCTCGACGTTGACCCCGAGCTCAGCGTCTTCAAGGCCTTCAAGCACGAGGCGGGCGCCACCGCCGACCTCAACGACATCACCACCGGCCTCCCCGGCATCCTCATCGAGGCTCGCGACGTCTCCGAGACCGGCCTGATCGTCGCGACCGCCGACGTCCCCGAGGGTGCACAGGCCGTCCTCCTCACCCCCGCCGGCGACACCTGCACCGCCGACTTCGATGCCGACGGCGAGGTCGCCGTCCCTGATATCTTCGCCTTCCTCTCAGCCTGGTTCGCAGGCGACGCCAGCGCGGACATCGACGGCCAGCCCGGCGTCGCCGTCCCCGACATCTTCGCCTTCCTCTCCCTCTGGTTCGCCGGCTGCTGAAGCCGCGAACCGTTCTCGGGCCTCAAGGCCTCGATTGCACGACCCGACGCCGCGGAAGGGACCACGACCGGTCAGCCGCGGCGTCGCCGTGCTTTTGGAGTGACGTCCGAATATCGCTCCCCGCGTTGCCGCCCAGCGGGTTTTCAGGTATCTTCGGGTTTGCCCCCGCGCGCCACGTCTGCGCCGCGCGTTCGCCGCGGCGTCGTGCCGCCGCCCGCCTCGCCCCCACTCGGAGCGTTCCAGATGAACCCGACTTCGTCGCGTGCCCCGCGTCTGCTGTCCGTCTGTCTTGTACCCATGCTCCTGCTCGCTGCGGCGGCCCACGCCCAGCTCACGCCGCCCCCCGGCCCCGTCTCCCCGTCGATGAAGCGCCTCGACCAGGTCGAGCCGCGAACCTGTGTCAACACTTTGCCCGGCTCGGAGACCGCGGTCCACGTCATCTCTGAGCCCGGTAGCTACTACCTCACCGCCGATGTCCTCGGCCAGGTCCGCAAGCACGGCATCGAGATCACCTGCGACGGCCACGTCTCGCTCGATCTCAACGGCTTCTCACTCGTCGGCGTGCCCCAGTCGTTCAATGGCGTTCACCACGGCGGCGGCAGTGGCAGCCCCGACACACGCCGCACCTTCTCCTTCCCGCACGTGCTCGAGACCTCCGGCCGCATCACCGGCTGGAGCGGCGACGGCGTCAGCCTGATCAACCTCGACGCCTGCGACGTTCGCGGCCTCACCATCGAGGACTGCGGCGGTGCAGCGCTCCGCGTCTCCTCCCACGAAGCCGCCAAAAGCGCCATCCAGAACATCCGCGCCCGCACCTGTGGCGGCGGTGGCGTGCGGGTCACGTGCAGCTCCGGTGGCGGCGGTGGCGGACGGATCGCCATCAGCTCGATCGACATC
>JAEYNG010000420.1 GCA_023412695.1 Planctomycetota bacterium
GATACAGGTTCGCCGTGATCTCCCGCTCCTCGGGCGAGTTGGCCTCGATGTTCGTGTCGAGCAGGTAAAGCCTCACACGCCCCACGTCGCACCGCCACACCGCGCACCGCACCTCCCGCCCCGGCAGCGGCACGCCCACCGTCAGCTGCCGCGAGTTCCCCGGCTCCATCACCATCCGCACCGGCTGTGTCGTCGCATCCAGCGGCGGGAACGCCTCCTCCTGCATCCCGCCCGCATCAAGCTTCTGATGGAAGTACCCGTTGCGGTACAGCAGCCCTACTGCCACAAGCGGCAGCCCGAGCTGCGACGCCGACTTTAGATGATCCCCCGCCAGCAGCCCCAGCCCGCCCGAGTAGATCTGGAAACACTCTGTCAGCCCGAACTCCGCGCAGAAATACGCCGCGAGAAAATCGGCCGGCGCAGCACGCCCGCCAAGCTCACTCGGCGCCCCGAGCTCGTCGCGCAGGCTGGCCGCCGCGGCCTCGACTTCGCGTACAAACCCCGCGTCGCGCGACAGCCCGTTCAGCCTCGCCGGGTCCGCGTGCGCGAGCGTCCGCACCGGGTTGTGGTTCGTCGCCTCCCACAGCCCGCTGTCCACGCGCGCAAAGAGCTCCCTCGTCGCCGGGTGCCAGCTCCACCGTGTGTTTATCGCCAGCTCCGCCAGCGGCGCAAGCGCCGCCGGGAGCGAGACCGGAAACTCCGAGAGCCCAAGTTGACTGCCGTGTGTCATGCGGCGATTAGGTTAGGGGAACAACCCACCCTGCTCCACGCCGCACGCCACCTCGGCATCACTTCCCCGGCGAGCCCTGCATCGCCGCGATCTTCATCGGCAGGCCGAACAGATCGATGAACCCGCGGGCCGCCGTCACGTCGTACCCCTCCATCGCGAAGCTCGCGAGCCGGGCGTCGTAGAGCGACTTCTCCGCCGTCGCGCCCGCGACAGTCGCCCGGCCCTTATAAAGCTCGAGCGTCACCTCGCCGCTCACCGCCCGCTGCGTGTGATCGACGAACGACTGCAGCGCCTCGCGCAGCGGGTGGAACCACTGCCCGTAGTACACCAGCTCCGCGTACCGGATCGCCGCCTGCTGCTTGAAGTGCAGCGTGTCCCGCTCGATGCACAACTGCTCCAGCGCCTTGTGCGCCTCATACAGGATCGTCCCGCCCGGCGTCTCGTACGCCCCGCGTGACTTCATCCCCACCAGCCGGTTCTCGACCATCACCACCTGGCCCACCGCGTTCCGCCCGCCGATCTCGTTCAGCGTCTCGATCACCCGCTCCCCGGTCATCTCCCGCCCATTGACCGCCACCGGGTTCCCCATGCGGAACGCCACCCGCACCGTCTCCGCCTTGTCCGGCGCCTTGTGCGGCGGCACCGTCATCAGCCACACGTCATCGTTCACCCGCTGGTCCGGGTGCTCGATCTCCGCACCCTCGTGCGAGCAGTGCCACAGGTTCCGGTCACGCGAATAGATCTTCTTCTTGGTCTGCGTGATCGGCACGCCCTTCTTCTGGGCATACTCGATCGCCGCCTCGCGGCTGGTCAGTTCGAAGCTCCGGTCCTTCCACGGCGCGATGATCTGCAAGTCCGGACCGAGCGCCATGTACGTCAGCTCGAACCGCACCTGGTCGTTCCCCTTCCCCGTCGCCCCGTGCGATACCGCGTCCGCCCCGGTCTTCCGCGCCGCGTTCACTTGCCCTTTGGCGATCAGCGGCCGCGCGATGCTTGTACCAAGCAGGTAGTCGTGCTCGTACAGCGCGTGCGCCCGCAGCATCGGGAAGCAATACTGCTCCGCGAACTCGCGTCGCAGATCCTCGACGATCACCTCGTCCGCGCCGCTGCTCCGCGCCTTGTCCTCGATCCCGTCGAGCTCCCCCGCGCCCTGCCCCAGGTCCGCGGCATACGCCACCAGCTTCACTCCCGGGTACCGATCCTTCAGCCACGGCAGGATCACCGACGTATCAAGGCCGCCGGAATACGCCAGAACGATCTTGCGAGGCGACGCGTTGCTGCTCATGGAGCCTTCGGTCCTTGCGAAATGGCGTTCCCGCCGCGTGCGAGACGTGGAAAACTGGGAAAGCGTAGCGGCCTAGAGGGCCTTGTCGTCCGCCGCGCCCTTGCTTTACGCGCCGCGGCGTGCAAACTTCATATCCCGCACACGTACGCCGGTGGCCGGTGTCGACCGATCGCCATACAACCGTGCAGCGGGCGGGGGTTTTCCGCGCCGCGACTCGCCCGCGTGCCCACTGTCGGAGTGCCGATGCGCCACACCCGCCCCATGATCGCCGGGTCCACTGCCTTTCTCCTCGCCGCCGCGGCACATGCCCAGGTCCGCGTCGGTACCTGGAACCTCACCAACTACTCCGGCCAGGCCGGCCGGAGCGTCGCCTTCCAGGGTGCGATCTTCGGGGCCTACCAGGGCCGCTCCTTCGCCCCTGACGTGCTGATCATCCAGGAAGTCAGCAGCGAATCGGCGATGAACACCTTCCGCGCGCTGATGAACGCCGCGCCGGGAAGCCCCGGCGATTACTTCGCCGCGCCGTTCGTCAACGGCCCGGACGCCGACAGCGCATGCCTCTACCGCTCGTCCCGCTTAACGCTCGTCGCGACCGATGTCGCCGTCTCGGCCAGCTCGACCAATGCCACCCGCCACGTCATGCGCTATCGCCTGCGTCTCGCGGGCCACACCTCCACCGGCGCGACGTTCGACCTGTACAGCGCGCATCTCAAGGCCAGCAACACCTCCGCGGACGCCGCCCGCCGCGCCGAAGAGGCCGCGCTCATCCGCGCCGTCCTCGACGCCGCCCCGGTTGGCACGCGGGCCATCGTCGGCGGCGACTTCAACCTCTACACCCACACCGAAGACGCCTGGGCGAACTTCACCGCCCCCGGCAC
>JAEYNG010000490.1 GCA_023412695.1 Planctomycetota bacterium
TCCCCGAGGAGCTCGTGATGCCGATCAAGTATCACGAGAAGCCCACGGCCGCGCCGTCGGCGTTCGGACCGATCTGCCGCGCCGTCGGCCTCGGCAACATCGCCGCGGACTTGCTGGCCTCCAGCGACCCGACGCCGCTGCTCAAGAAGTTCTATGAGAAGGCCCAGCAGTGGTTCGGGCTCAGCTCCACCGACGCCGACGAGGTGCTCGAGGCGATATCGACCTCCGCACGTCAGGTCGCCCGCTACCTGACCGTCCCGACCGGCCAGACGCCCGATGCGCAGGCCATCCTGGCGACCGCCCGCCAGCAGCTCAGCGCGATCGAGATCACCAACGAGGCGAACACTCCGCCGCCGGTGAACTGCATCCCCGAGCCGTCGATCGCCATTGACGAGCTCACCGGGCTCGCCAGCCGCGTCCGGTTCGAGCGCACGATGATCGCCGCGTTCGAGCAGGCCCAGGTCGCTGATCGTGCCCTGGCGGTCGCCATCTTCAGCATCGACCGCCACGCCGAGACCCACACGAACCTCGGGCGCGACTCTGCCGACAACGTCCTCGTTGTCGCCGCGGGGAGGGTCGAGCGTGCCCTGGCCCCGACGCGCGGCCTGGTCGCCCGCTACGGCGATTCCAGTGTCGCGCTCGTGCTGCCGCGCACGACACGCGTTGACGCCGTCCGCGCGTGCGAGGCCGCGCGTGTCGCCGTCGCGTCCGATCCGATCAAGCTCTTCACCGGCCCCATCGGGTCGCCCCCGAGCGTCGCCGCGACGCTCAGCATCGGCCTTGCCGTGCTCGACGTTGCGACCATCCAGCGGTTCGACGACGTCGGCGCGGTGCTCTCGATCGTCGAGCAGGCGGTGAGCGCGGCCAACAAGGCCGGCGGCAACACGATCCGCGTCTACGCCCCGGGCGTTCCCGCCGCGCCGCTCACGCCGGCAGCAGCCGGCCAACCGTGCGCGGCCGGAGCGGGAACTCCTGCAGTACCCTGCGGACATCCGCCAGTGTCACCGCGTTGATCCGCTCGAGCTCCTGCTCCAGCGTCGTGTACTCGGCGCGGTACATCCACTGACGCCCCAGGCGCTGCATGCGACCGCTGGGCCGCTCGCCCGCGAGCGTCACGCCCGTCGCCGCCTTGGCGCGGATCCGCGCCAGGTCGTCCTCGGTGATCGACTCCTTCGCGCCGTCCAGCTCGCGCTCGACAATCTTCCACGCCTCGTCGAGCCGCTCCGGGTCGCACGTCACGAACACGAGCAGCTCTCCCGCGTGGTCGCGCGGGTCGAAGCTCGTCTCCGCGTTCTCGGTGATCCCCGTCTCGACGAGCGCCCAGTGCAGCCTGCTGTTGTCCGGGCCGCCGATCGCCTGCGACGCGAGCGTGGAGGCGTAGCGGCGCATGTCGGTCGCGCTGGGCGCGGGCGTCAGCATCAACGCGTACGCGCGGTTCACCTTCTCGCTCCGCAGCTCGAACGCGCGCTCGCCGTACGGCGGCGCGGTCGGCGTGCGCACCGCGCCGGTGCGCTCCCACCACCCCGATTGCCGCTCGATCTGCTTCACCGCCTTGTCGAAGTCCACGTTCCCGGCGAGCGCGACCACCGTGTTGTCGGCCGAGTACCTGGCCTTGAAGTACTCCCGCATCTGCTCGACGTGCAGCTCCGTGATCGACCTCGTCGTGCCCAGCACGCGGTGCCCGAGCGGGTGCATCCCCGATTCGATCGTCGCGTCGGCCTCACCGCCGTCGGGCTTTGCGCCGTAGTGCACCTCCGCCGCGCGCTCATAGAGCACCCAGAACGGATTGTCCTGGTACATCGCGATCTCTTCGAGGATCACCTTCTTCTCGGTGGCGAAATCCTCGTCACGCAGCGCGGGCCGCATCATGTCCCCGATGATCTCGAGCGCTCCCCCGTCCCCCAGCATCCGCTCCGGCAGCACCGTCGCGTGGAAGCACGTCATCTCGTGGCTCGTGTACGCGTTGTTCCGCGCGCCGATCCGGTCGAAGTCCGCGTTGATCTGCTCGGTCGTCCGCTTGGCCGTTCCCTTGAACATCATGTGCTCGAGGAAATGGCTCACGCCCATGACGCCCGACCGCTCGTCGCGGGCGCCCGTGCGGACGAAATACCCGGCCGCGGCCGAGTACGCCTGCGGGTCTACCTCCGCGATGATCCGGAGCCCGTTCGACAGTTGATGCTCGAGGAAAGTCACTCCCATAACCACGAGTCTATGGGCAACGTCCGCGGAACGACGCGACAGTCCCGATAAGGCCCGCTTTCTTCGCCCCCGCCCGCACATCCGGACCTGCCACGGCCCTTCGGTTTCTCTACTGCTGGCCACCCCGCCCCGCCGTGGCACCTTTGTGCTGCCTCGACGGCCTCCCACACAACCAAAGACACGAGACCACGCCCATGACCAAGCGGCCCGCCCGCCATCTCCGTTCGCTCATCGACCCCGCCAACAGCGGCCTCGAAACGCTCGAGCAGCGGCGCATGATGGACGCTGCCCTCGCCGGTGATGAGTACATCGAGATCACTCGGCTCGACGGCGGCGAGACGATCGTCATCGAGGACGAGGACCCTGAGTACGACCTCGTCGATGAAACGGGCGATGAGCCCGGCTCCGACGCCGACCTGTACAGTTTCACGACGCGCCCGGCCGGCGAACGCCCGCGCGACACCGAGCCCGCCGACGAGGAGGGCGACGACCACGACCTCTACGACTTTGGCCAGGATCGCGGCGAAGAGATCGACGACGAGGCCGAGTACACCACCGGCGACGACGTCTACGACCCGCCCGCCGCGCCCGTGGCCGACCTGAGCACCGTCCCCGCGGCGGTCGAGACGGTGGAGCCCGCGCCGCAGGACGAGCCCAGCACGCTCGAAGAAGAGCCCGTCGTCGCGCCGATCGCCCTGATCCCCGATGCAAACACGATCCGTTGGATCGGCGAGCCCGCGGCTGCCATGGCCTCTCCGGTCGCCATCGACGCGACGGACAGCGACGCGCCCGCCACCTGGGCCGACCTTGCGGCGCTCCCCGCCCTTGCCGACCCCGTCATCGCGATTCAGGCCTGAGCACGCATCGCGCGCACGATCTCCACACACACACGTTCCGGTTCAACCGAGGAGCACACCACCGATGAAACGGCTACCCCCGCACACCCCGCCGATGCCAGCGATCCCGCCCGAGACGCGTCGATCCCACTGATCGCCACGTGGGGGAACGGCAGCCCGCCGACTTCCGCCACGCGCTTCTGATTCCACTCCACAAACTCGCGCAGGTACTCGATCCCCGCCAGCCGGTCCTTGGGCTTTGTCCCGCTCGGGTACATCGGCCCGAGGCCGACGTAGTCCGCGCCTTCTTCAAACGCCTTCCGCGCCTCTTCCAACTTCGACGTCGAAACGCCGACGAGCTTCATCGGCCCAACGACGCTTCGCGCGGCCTCGATCGGCAGGTCCGTCTGCCCGATGTGCACCCCGGCTGCATCGCTCGCCAGGGCGATGTCTGCGCGGTCGTTGATGATCACGTCGGCGTGTCCGCCGTCCGGTCCGGGCGTTTCGGCGGCGATCCGCACCAGCGTCTTTGCACGCTCCAGCAGTGTTCGCCCGGCCATCTCCTTCTCGCGGAGTTGCAGGCAGTCTGCGCCGCCGCGGATCGCCGCGCGGGCGACTTCTTCCCACGGATGATGCGTGCACAGCGCCTCGGTGATGAGCACGCACAGCGTCCATTGCCGGCGTGGGCGTGACAGCGCGAGAACGACCTGCTTCTCAAGCTCATACCCCTCGTACCGCAGGGCCTTGATTGCTCCCGCAGCGGCTCCGCCTGTCGGTGACAGCTTGAGCGTTTCCTCGAGTACCCGCAGCGCCTCGCCCAATCGCTTGGCCGCGGCCGTGCAGACGCCCGCGAGGTCCGCCCGTCCTGTCTCGCCCGCGCCGGTGAGCCCGGTCCCCACGTCCCGTGGCGTGTCGCGTGAGGCCAGGAGCTCGGCCCCGGCGATGCCGGCGAGCGCCGCCCGCAGCCCGTGCCGGAGCGATTTGCACCGGGCGGAAAGATCCGCCCGCCCGAGCCCGAGGCGTGCCGCATCCTCCAGCACGCGCGCGCCCTCGCTCGCACGGTTGGCGTTCGCGTCGATCATCCGCAGCACGGCCCGGTCCATCGCGCGATCGTAGGACCACCCGCCACTGCGACCGCCCGTCGCTCAGCCCGCGCCCGGCATCCGGCCGATAGCATTGCCCATGTCCACCCCCGCGGCATCCGCCGAGCCATGCGTCATCGTCATCTTCGGCGCCTCCGGCGACCTGACGCACCGCAAGCTCGTTCCTTCGCTCTACGACCTCGAGCGCCAGGGCGCGCTCCCCAAGGGCACCATTATCCTTGGCGTCTCGCGCACGCCGCTGACCGACGACCAGTTCCGGGAGAAGCTCGCCCCGAGCGTGGAGAAGTTCTCCGCGCACTACGAGACCGGCCGCTGGCGGCAGTTCGCCCAGCGCGTGCACTATCACCCCGGCGACGGTGCGGACCCCGCGACCTACCAGGGTCTCATCAAGCGGATCAACGACCTTGCGCAGGGCGCGGGCATCTGCAAGCCCAGCGGCTGCCCGAACATCCTGTTCTACCTCTCCGTCTCGCCTGATCTGTACGAGCCGATCGTCGAAGCAGTGGGGGGGGCGGGCCTCATCACCGAGGGCAAGCGCTGGTGCTCGCTGAACCCCAGCGACTCGTCCTGGCAGCGCATCATCGTCGAGAAGCCGTTCGGAACCGACCTCGCCTCGGCGCAGTCCCTTAACCGCGCGCTCGGACGCGTCTTTGAAGAGGACGCGATCTTCCGGATCGACCACTACCTCGGCAAGGAGCTGGTCCAGAACATCGCCGTCATGCGGTTCGCCAACGCGATCTTCGAGCCGATCTGGAACCGCAACCACGTGGACCACGTGCAGGTCACCGCGGCCGAGACGGTCGGCGTCGGGTCTCGGGCCGCGGGCTACTACGACTCCGGTTCGGGCGGCGCGCTGCGAGACATGGTGCAGTCGCACCTCCTGCAGGTGCTTGCGCTGGTCGCGATGGAGCCGCCAAGCTCGTTCGACGCCCGCGGGATCATGAACGAGAAGATCGCGCTCTTTGGTACGGCCGTGGTACCCGCTGCGGCCGATGTCGCCAAGCTCGCCGCCTTCGGGCGCTACGGCGCGGGCGAGAAGCCCGAGGACGTGGCGTACGTGAACGAGAAGGGGGTCGAGGCGGACCGCCGGACGGAGACCTTCGCCGCGATGCGCGTCGAGTTCGACAACTGGCGGTGGAACGGCGTGCCGTTTTATCTCCGCTCCGGCAAGAAGATGGCCGGCAAGCTCACCGAGGTTGTCATCACCTTCAAGCCCGCGCCGACGAACCTCTTTCGGAAGCTCGGCGTTTCGTCCGCGGTGGACCGAGGCTCGCAGAACCGAATCGTCATCAACATCGCCCCGTCCGAGGGCATCTCCCTCCGTGTCGATGCCAAGGTCCCCGGCGGCAAGCTCCGGATCGCCTCCGCCAAGCTCGACCTCGACTACGCCAAAGCCTTCGGCGGCGAGCAGATCGAGGCGTACGGACCCCTGATCCTCGACGCCATCAAGGGCGACCGTACGCTCTATAAGCACCGCGACGAGGTCGAGGGGTCGTGGAGAATCTGCGAGCCGTTCATCAAGAGCGATGAGCTCCGGGCGTCGATCGAGACGTACAAGCCGGGCACGTGGGGCCCGCCCGCGGCGGACCTGCTCCTCGCCCGTGACGGGCGGGAGTGGCATAACCCCCGGCCGGACGAGATCCGCTGACCACCTTTCCAATCCACCGGCGCCCCTCGTTCCGTCCCCCGCCGCCCGGCCCTCTGCCCCCATTGGTCACCCCGGAATTGCCAACGCGAGACCGAGAACCCGGCCGGTTTGTAGCTGCCGGGAGAAAGAAGCGAGGGGAACCGCCGCCCGCCGCAACGCGCATCGTTCAGGTCCGTATCACACATTGGACTTGAAGAAACAGCGTTCTGCTGGCACACTCTGCATGTCGAACTCGTGGGACCGTGTGTTCGCGTGACCCTGTCATCAACCGGCAGGGCGCTGTCGGCCAGTTGTCCGCCCCCCGAGGATCCCATCCATGTCGATTCAACCGAAGATGCTCAAGCTTGGCGCGGCGGCGCGCGCGTTCGCCGCGTGCGCGGCCGCGATCGGTGCGTGCGCGATCCCGGCGTTTGCTCAGAAGCAGGCCGCGACGGCGCAGCCGACGCTCATCGGCGCCGAGCGCACCGCGCTACCGATCCCCGCCGGGCTTGATCGGCTCGACGTGATGCAGGTGATATTGCGGCCCTCGCAGGGCGACGGCGTCGTGCTCCGCGGCCCGGGGTGCCCGCAGACCATCGCGTCGCACACCAACGCCAACTTCGGCGGCGGGCAGTTCGTCGTGCAGGCGGGCTTCGCCGAGCAGGAGATCGCCGCGGCGAGCTATCAGCTCGACCCGGAGGACTTCCCCATCAAGATCGACCTGATGGAGTTCATCCTCGCGACCAGCGGCGCGACACAGCAGACCACGACGCAGTGGTCGGTGCTGGTGTGGGACGGCAACCCGCAGACCGGAACGCTCGTTGCCGAGTACTCCTCGGACGATGTGATTCTGCCGCACGCGCGCGTCGGCCCCGGCACGGCGGGCGTCAATATCCAGGTGTCGGTCGATCCGGGTGACCCGGAGCAGATCTTCATCTTCAATGAGAGCGGGACCAACACGTTCTCGATTGGCTTCCGCATCGACAACCACAACAACCAGACGGCGAATCCCTGCTTCACCGCACCGCCGTCGAACTCGAACGCATTCCCGACGACCGATGTCGGCGGCCTTCAGAACCCGACGCGCAACTGGCTCTTCGGCGTGAACTGCGGGCCGTTCGGGTGCCCGGCTAACGGCGGCTGGGCGACGTTCCAGGGGTTGATTCAGCTCTGCCGCCCCTCCGGCGACTGGGTGATGCGTGCGACGTGGTCGAGCGTGAACTGCGAGCCCGACGCGACCGGCTCGTGCTGCGTGGTGGACGGCTCTTGCGTCGTCGTCACGAACGCGGAGTGCCAGCTTTCAGGTGGTATTTGGACGCAGGAGGGCTCTTGTACGCCGAACAACTGCCCGCAGCCCTTTGGCCGCTGCTGCCTGCCCGATGGCTCCTGCCAGATCCTCGAGCAAGCGACATGCTCGGCCCAGCAGGGCGCGTGGGCCTTTGGCCAGACGTGCGATGCGGCGTGTCCGCAGCCGACCGGCGCGTGCTGCTTCGGCAGTTCGTGCCAGATGCTCGAGCCCGCGGTGTGCACCGGCTTCGGCGGCACGTTCATCGGCATCAACGTGCAGTGCAACGGCTCCGCGTGCCCGCTGGGCGCGTGCTGCCTGCCCGACGGCTCGTGCCTCGCGGGCGTTTCCGCCCCCGCGTGCGCGGGCATGGGCGGCGTCTACCAGGGCAACGACTCGACCTGCTCGCCCAACAACTGCCCGCAGCCCACCGGCGCGTGCTGCTCGTCGAGCAACTTCTGCTTCGCGATGACGCAGGCCAACTGCATCGCCATCCCCGGAGCGACGTGGCAGGGGCCGCTGACGGTCTGCGAGCCCAACCCGTGCGGCGCGGCCCAGACCGGCGCGTGCTGCACCGGCTCGGCGTGCATCATCACCACGGCCGACAACTGCTCCGGCGAGGGCATGAGCTTCTCTGGTTCGGGCACGACCTGCAACGAGGGCGGCAACAACACCACGCCCTGCTGCCGCGCGGACTTCAATCAGGACGACGACCTCGCCGTGCCGGACATCTTCGCGTTCCTCTCGGCGTGGTTCGGCGGCAGCGACACCGCCAACTTCGACGGCGAGGGCGAAACGCCCACGGTGCCGGACATCTTCGCGTTCCTGTCGGCGTGGTTCGCTGGTTGCGACTGACCCGGCAGCCGCAGTTTAGACGCTCCCTCAGGACCCACGGGCGGCCGCCCGTGGGTTCTTTCCTATCCTGCTGGAACGCGCCCACCGGCCCGCCAGAATACATCGGCATGGAAGAGACCTACGACCTCACCCCCGAGCCCGTCGCCCCGCGCCTCCCCGGTGCGGCGGTCCTGCGCGAGGACGTCGAGGCCGTCACGGGCGCGATTGCGTCGGACATGATGCTCCACGCGCTCAACTGCATCCGCGTTTTCGGCTCGTTCCACCTTGCCCTCTCCGGCGGCAACACGCCGCTGGCGCTCTTCCGCCGGCTGATGATCGACCCGATCTTCCGCAACTTCCCGTGGGCCAAGACCCATGTCTGGGTCGTTGATGAACGCCGCGTCCCGTTCGACGACGAGCGCTGCAACTTCCGCAACATCAACGACACGATCGGCGAGCACTCCGGCATCCCCGCCGAGCAGCTCCACCCGATCCACGCCATGGCCGAGGACGCCGACCTCGCGTATCAGCGCGAGCTGCGCGAGCACCTCGCCTGGCGCGAGAAGGGCCACGACCGGCTCGACTTCGTCCTGCTCGGCATGGGCTCCGACGGCCACACCGCGTCCCTCTTCCCGCGCTCACCCGCGCTTATGGCCGATCTGCACCCCGACCCCGCCGAGGCCCTCCTC
>JAEYNG010000194.1 GCA_023412695.1 Planctomycetota bacterium
CAAGGCGATCGCGCAGCGCGTGCGGGCGATGACGCAGACGCTGCGGGCCGGGCTGGTCAAGCTTGGACACACGATCGGTGAAGACCTCGTGTTCGACACGCTGCGCGTGCGGCCCGCGGGCCGATCCGCCCAGCAGGTGCTCGAGGCCGCGCGGGGCAAGCGGATCAACCTCCGCGACTTCGGCGACGGCACCGTCGGCATCTCGCTCGACGAGACCGCGACCCGTGAAGATGTCGCGGGCATCCTCGCGGCGCTCGGCGGCGGCAAGGAGGATGTGGATGCGCTGTGGGCGTCCGCGCGGCTCGATATTCCCGCGGCGTTCGCTCGAACCAGCGCGTTCATGACGCACCCGGTCTTCAACTCGCACCACTCCGAGACGGAGATGCTGCGGTACATCACGCAGCTCCAGAAGCGCGACCTGTCGCTGGCCGACAGCATGATCCCGCTCGGCTCGTGCACAATGAAGCTCAACGCGACGAGCGAGATGATCCCGGTGACGTGGCCGGAGTTTGCGAACCTGCACCCGTTTGCGCCGGTCGAGCAGGCCATGGGCTACCGCCGGATCTTCGACGACCTCGAGAGCTGGCTCGCGGAGATCACCGGGTTCGCCGCGATCAGCCTGCAGCCCAACGCCGGAAGCCAGGGCGAGTACGCGGGGCTGATGGTCATCCGCGCGTACCACCGCTCCCGCGGCGAGGAGCACCGCAACGTCTGCCTCATCCCGGACTCGGCGCACGGCACGAACCCGGCGTCGGCGGTCATCGCGGGGTTCAAGGTCGTCGCCGTTGCGAACAAGCCCAATGGAGACGTTGATCTGGACGACCTGAAGGCGCAGATCGCCGCGCACAAGGACGAGCTGGGCGCGCTGATGGTGACCTACCCCTCGACGTACGGCGTGTTCGAGGAGCACATAAGCGAGATCTGCCAGCTCGTGCACGACGCGGGCGGGCAGGTGTACATGGACGGGGCGAACATGAACGCCCAGGTCGGCCTGTGCCGCCCGGGCGACATCGGCGCGGACGTCTGCCACCTCAACCTGCACAAGACGTTCTGCATCCCGCACGGCGGCGGCGGCCCGGGCATGGGCCCGATCGGCGTCGCGGCCCACCTCGCGCCGTTCCTTCCCGGGCACCCGGTCGTCAGCCCGTTCGGCGAGGCCGCGAAGGCGAAGGGCGTCGGCAGCAAGGCGATCGGCCCGATCTCCGCCGCGCCATGGGGCTCGCCGGCGATCCTGACCATCCCCTGGGTGTACATCGCCCTGATGGGAGCGAACGGATTGAAGCGGGCGACCGAGGTCGCGATCCTCAACGCCAACTACATGGCCAAGCGGATGGAGGGACACTACCCGGTGCTGTTCCGCGGCAAGTCAGGCTTCTGCGCGCACGAGTTCATCATCGACTGCAACGCGTTCGACAAGTCCGCGGGCGTGAAGACTGAGGACATCGCCAAGCGGCTGATGGACTACGGCTTCCACGCGCCGACGATGTCGTGGCCGGTGCCGGGGACGCTGATGATCGAGCCGACGGAGAGCGAGCCCAAGGCCGAGCTCGATCGGCTGTGCGATGCGCTCATCGCCATCCGCGCGGAGATCCGCGAGATCGAGGAGGGCAAGCTGAGCAAGACGGATAACCCGCTGAAGAACGCGCCGCACCCGATCTCAGCCGCGACGAGCGACGAGTGGAGGCACCCGTACAGCCGTCAGCAGGCGGTGTACCCGTCGGGCGCACCGTGGCTGAAGGAGCGGAAGTTCTGGCCGCCGGTGGCGCGGGTGGACAACCCGTACGGCGATCGCAACTTGGTGTGCTCGTGCCCGCCGGTGAGCGCGTACGGGCACTAAGGTGACGTCGAGAACGTGATTGGTGAAGGGGCACGCCGCGGGGCGTGCCCTTTTTCATGCGCGAGTGGTGCAAAAACACAAACCGGCCACCCGAGGGTGGCCGGCTGTTTCGTGGTTCCGCAGATGGCCCGCGTCTTGAAGGGACGGGGCTCAGCGGCGGCGACGGCCGGTGACCAGCCCGCCGATGGCGAGCAGGGCCACAGCGCCGGGCGCCGGGATGATGTTCGAAGAGAAGAACGAGCTGACGACGCCGACCTGGTCGCCGCCGGTCAGCGAGAACCGCCACTGCGAGCTCATGGAGGTGCGGTCGGTGCCGAGGAAGGTGTAGTCGATGAAGTCGGTGCCGAAGGTGCTCGTTGCGCTGGTCAGGTTGGCGGGGCCGAAGACGTTAAACAGCGTCCCGGCCGGGGTGTATGTCGGGGCAGCGCCGAAGCCGCCGTCGAACTGCGTCATGAACCCGCCGCCACCGGCCAAGCCGGTGTAGGTCACGCCGTCGTCCGCGGCGAAGTTGCCGTTGCCGTTGGTGACCGAGACGCCCGCGCTGCCGCGGCCGTACTGGGCGGGCAGGCCGTCCAGCGTGAACAGGCCGGAGGAGACCGTGAAGGTGGTGGTCTCTGCGCCCGTCCAAAGGGTGTAGTTCAGGCCGATCAGGTTCTCCTGAGCCGGCACGGCGTTCTCGGGGACGTAGAGGAGGTTGAGGTTCTGGATCACAGCACCCGTATTCGGCAAGGTCATCGCCGAAGGCAGGGTGTAGCTCAGTGATCCGACCGGACCGCCCGGCGCAAGGAATGCGAGCGGGATCGTAACGATATCTGTGCCGCCGCTGTTCACGGCGTGGATCGTCAACGCCGGATCGGACACGGCGGCGCTCGCCGCGCTCGTGACAATCGCGACGCCGACAACCGCCGCGAGACCGGAAGTCTGGATGGTTGATCGGGAAGCCATACGCCGTTCCTTTATCGCTCGAGGTCGGCCACGCTCAGGGATCCGTGCGCGGCGGTGATGACAGAATCGGGCGCGACAGAAACTCAACGCCGACGACGGGAGGCAAACAGACCACCAAGGCCGAGGAGGGCGAGCGTCCCCGGGGCCGGCACGATTTCGAACGTGCTGGTGCCGGAGGCCTGGTCGCCGCTGCTCAGCGAGAACTGGAAGCCCGCCTGCATGTTGCTGACGGTGCCGGGGATAGCCTGGAGGGGCACGGTGCCGGAGTCACCGGTGATGAACGGATTGCTGTAGGGCCCGTTGATGAGCAGGCCGCCGCCAAAGTTCGTCCCGTCGAGCGGGTTGATGACGTTGTTATAGGTCGCAACGTACAACGCGTTGTTGGGGAACGCGCCCAGCGGTGAGACGGTCACGCCGCCGTCAAAGTTGTTGTCGTTCGCCGTAAACGCGGCGGTCGCGTAGCCCGTCGCGCTCGCGAGCGAGGCGAAACTGAGCTGCGCGGCGGTGATGTCGAAGGCCGTCATGACGGCACCCGACGAAACGGCGAAGTTCACCGAGACCACAGGGTCCTGGATCACGCGGACCGAACCCTCGTTGAGCGTCGCGATGACAACGCCCTCCGACGACCGGAGCTCAAGCGGGGACTGCAGGTCCCAGCCCCAGGTCTGGCTCGCCTCGTCGTAATACATGTCGTCGTAGAGAGCCTGGAACGTCGCGGTCTGCTGCACGCCGTCGATCTCGGCGGTCGCTCGCACCTGGAAGCAGACGTCCGAGACGCTTGCGGAAGCACCGCTGGCCACGAATAGAAGAGCGGCCGCGGACACGATTGACTTGGAACCAAACACCATTGATGCACCTCCGTAATCAGGCACTCCAGTACCGCGCGGGGCAGGTTCCTGCCCTGATCACATTACCAGACTGCAAGCTCTCTCTATTGGCGGACGGCACGGTCCGCATGGATTCTCTCGGACGAGAGTTTGACCGAAAACGCCTGCCTTGTCAACCAATCTTCGCTGTTTTCACGCCCGAGAACGCGATTCTTGGTGCACCATCGGCACGGATTCTCGAAAGCCTGGCAAGGGATCCCCCTGATCCAGCAGGGTAACTGTACCGTTGCTCAAATCACCGTGAACTGCCGATAAAAACTCTCTCACCGCTCGCGCAAGTTTTGCTTGGTAAACATCATTCTGTCGATATACTCGGCGGTCAATCCGTAGTTCGGGGCGGGGTCGGGTGGAGGTCCCTATCGTGCACCGCCAGCTCGCCACCAGGTTGTGGCTCCAGACCAAGATCGTTTGGGTAACGGTAGGTATTTCAGTCAGTTTTGCATCCGCCGCTGTACCTCCGGCGAAAGACCAAGGCGGATTTCAATCCGCTTCCGTCGCCATCTGCCATATCCGCCCCGGGCGGGAAGCCACTGTTCATGAGACGCTGGCCGCGCTGGGCCTCGGCGGTCGGCATTTGCGAGCAGACACGTTGCCGCAGCGCCACGCCGGGCTTGAAGCCACCCTGCTTACGGGAGTTGCCGAGCGGGCGGACGCCCCCGTCACGTGGACGTCGATCGATGCGGCCGCGGCTGCGGACGTTGGTCTGTCGCGATTCCTTATTGTGACCGGCGGGGACGGTGTCACCGCCGACGCGCTCGTGCAGGCGCTCTCGGAGCATGTTGACTTGTTCGAGGTTGTAGAGGCAGACGGCCCCGGGGCGGTGCTTGGCTCCGACGGCCCGAACGATCCGCTATTCGCGGCTCAGTATGGATTGCACAACACCGGCGCGCCCATCGGCGGCAACCCGGGCGTTCCGCACGCGGACATCTCGGCGCTTGGCGCGTGGGCGGTCGCCGGCGGATCGCCGGTGACGATCGCGATCGTGGACACGGGCGTCAGCCAAAGCCACCCGGACCTTGCGTCGAAGCTTGTGCCCGGCTGGAACTTCGTGGGTGCCGACCCGACGGCAACGGACGACAGCGTGTACGTGCCGCACGGGACAGCATGCGCGGGGATCGCCGCCGCGGCCGGGAACGACGCGTTCGGCATCAGCGGCGTGAGCTGGAACGGGCGGGTGATGCCGGTGCGGGTGGCGGATATCTGGGGGAACTCTTCGGAATCCGCGTGCGCCAACGGGATTATCTGGGCGGTTGATCATGGAGCGCGGGTGATCTCGGTGTGTTTGTTCTAAACGAAGGGCACCACCTACATG
>JAEYNG010000222.1 GCA_023412695.1 Planctomycetota bacterium
GTTCGGAAGTCGCTCAAGGTGCGCAAGCGTACGTCGGGAAATGAAAAAGGGCCGCGGAACTCGCCGCGGCCCTCTTCGAAGATCAGGTTGGGAGGCCGGTCATTCCACCGGCTCGAGCTCGCGGGCCCGGTGCTGCATCTGGGCCTTCAGGCGGGCCAGGATCGACGAGTGCATCTGCGAGACGCGGGACTCGGACAGGTCGAGCGTCGCGCCGATCTCCTTCATCGTCATCTCCTCGTAGTAATAGAGGACGACGATGAGCCGCTCCGCGCGGGACAGGCCCTTGGTGATCAGGTCCTTGACGTCCTTGCGCTGGATCTCGGAGAACGGGTTGCGCTGCGACTCGTCCTTGATGACGTCGATCTCGCGCACGTCCTTGTTGCCGTCGGACTGGAAGCACTTGCGGGTGAGGGAGAACGTGCCCACCGCGCTCGAGTCGCGTTTGAGCTTGTCGAACTCCTCGCCGGCGATGTTCAGGCGCGAGGCCAGCTCGTCGTCGGTGGGGTCACGGCCGTGCTGCTTGGCGAACTGCTGGCGTGCCTGCGCAACCTTCGACGTGCGGTGACGCACGAGGCGGGGCACCCAGTCCATGGAGCGCAGCTCGTCGAGGATTGCGCCGCGGATGCGCGGTGCGCAATACGTCTCGAACTTCACGCCGCGATCGAGGTCGAACGCGTCGATCGCGTCCTTCAGGCCAAAGAGCCCGACGGACATGAGGTCCTGGATATCAACCTCGTCGGGGAGCCGAGCGTAGATGCGCTCCGCGTTGTAGCGCACCAGGTGGAGATACTTCTCCATCAGGTAGTTGCGGATCTCGACCGAGCGGGTCCGCTGATACTCCTCCCAGACCGCCTTGATCGGCCAGGAGTCGTAAGGGGTTGGCTTGTTCGAGGGCTCGGCGTGCTCCACCGCATAACGGGAAGACGACCGCGCGTGACTACCAGACGCTCTCATCCTTGGCATGGTCAGCTCCTTGACCACTTCGCAATGGACTGCCGCTGCAACCGTTGAAGCGACAGGCTCATCCGTGCGTGCCCGGCCGTATCCCTGGCCGAGCGGGACGGATTATACAGAAACCCTGTGGGACGCAAGCCTTCCAGGCTTATGAGAACTACGTGTGGAAAAAATCATGAAAAACTCGATGCAGTTGCGGGGTTGCCCGCTCCGTCGCCCGCCTCGAGCGGGTCCGGTCGGGCAAGCTTGTGCGCCTCGATCGACGCTCTCGTGACATGCTCGATCACTATCCCCACCCCGATTCCGAGGATCTGGCACAGGAACATGCTGATGATCGCCCGGAAGAGGATCACCTCGCCCGGGTTCTCCGCCGCGAGCCCGGCGACCACCGCGATGGCGAACGCCGCCAAACCGCAGCAGGCCCCCGTGACTTTCGTGAGCGTTCCGCCAGACACGATCGCTCCTTCCAACGTCCGAGAGTGCGGAAGAACTCCGCAAAGTCGGTGTGACAGCGCACGGACTTGACGCTGCAACCAATCCATCGGCCGGCCCGGGGCAGGACTTCAGTTCCGGCACTTTCTTTTCAAGTTTTGCGTCTGAGCAGGATGCGCGCCAACGCCGCGCGGAACCCGCGGCCGGCCGAATCCTGCCTCTGTGCACCCGTCAAACCCAACTGATCGAGGATGCGCTGCGCCATGACCCCCATATGGCGTGCCGCCGCGCTCTCCGGTGCATGCAGCATAAACGGCGTTCTCGCCCGCACAGATTGCGCAACCCGCAGATCCTGCGCAACCTGCCCGAGCAATCCGACCGGCGCCCCGAGGAACCGCTCGCACACCGCCCGCAACCGGGCGTGCACTGCCTCGGCCTCGCCGTCCATGCCGACCTGGTTCACCACCACCCGCAAACGATCCGCGTGCTCCGTGTGCCACTGGCCGTTCTCAGCCAGCATCACGCACTTGATCAACGCGTACGCATCCGCGATCGCCGTCGGCTCCGGCGTCGTCACCACGACGCCCAAGTCCGCGGCCTCGACGAGCGAGATCACGTTCCGCCCGATGCCCGCGGCGGTGTCCACCACGATCACATCCGCCGACCGCTCCAGTTCGCCGATGATCTCCAGCAGGCGCCGCTGCTCGGCGCCGGCCAGGTCCGCCATCCGGCTCACGCCGACGGCACCCGGCAGCAGACGGAACCCACCCGGCGCATCCAGCAGAATGTCCGTCGCGTTCCGCCGCGCTCCATCGTGCACGGGCAATGCGGTGACGACATGGTTCAGCCTCGCCGCGGGGTTCATCCCGCAGAGAACATCCGCGTTGGCGGTGCCGAGGTCGGCATCAATCAGAATGACCCGCAGCCCGCGCTGCGAGAGCGCGATCGACAGGTTCACCGCGATATTCGTTTTGCCGACGCCGCCCTTGCCCGATGCAATCGCGACAACTTTCGCAAGTCCTGTCCGAACCGGAACTTGCGTTGCAGGCTCCGGCTCGCGCACTCGCCCGCTCGTCGCCGGCAGGCCCGTCGCCGCCTCCACAAGCCGCCGCAACCGTGTCGCCTGGTCGTCAACCTCGCCGCCCGTCGCGAGCGAAACCTCCCCGCGATCCATCCCCGCCTGGATCTCCGCATCAAGGTCGCGCAGCTCGACACCGTCGGCGCTCTTCATGAAGCACCCGCCGGCGTGTGAAGTGTGCGACCCTGCTCCTCCGTCTCGAGGCAGAGGTTGTTGTCGAGGATCATCCGCGCCAACCGGTCCGCGCGGCCCTGCTCGATATGGTCCGGAACCTCCTGCCCCGTCGTGATGTACGACAGCGCCGCGCCCGCGGGCATGAGCCCCGCCCGCGCCAGCCGCCGCAGCACGTTCGCCACCACACCGAAGTTCACTGCTTCATCCAGCTTCGTCAGCAGGATTCTGTTCGGCGCGACCTTCGCAAACGACTCCGCCGTCTGCACCAGCACATCCTCGCCCGACGCGGTCGAGAGCACCAGGTGCGTTTCATGCGGCTGCGCCGACTCCAGGAACTGTTGCAGCTCCGCCAGCCGGTCCGCCGCGTTCTGGCTGCGACCGGCCGTGTCGATCAACACCACATCGTACGACTTGAACGACTCCACCGCCGCCGCCATCTCCGCCGGCGTCAGCACCACCTTCAGGGGGAGCCCGATGATGCTCGCGTACGTCCGCAACTGCTCGACCGCCGCGATGCGGTACGTGTCCGACGTGATCAACCCCACCGACTTCCCCTGCCGCAGCTTATACGTCGCGGCCAGCTTCGCGACCGTCGTCGTCTTCCCCACACCCGTCGGCCCGACGAGGGCGATGGTGTGCGGCCGCCCATCCGTGCCTCGTCGCGGCATCGAAAGCCCGTCCGAAACAGGAATCAACGACGCCAAGTGCCGGAGCACCGCCGCGCGGACAGACTGCTCATCTGCCAGCTGCGCCGTGGTCAGCTCCTCACGCACCGCGTTGAGGATCATGTCCGCGATCTCGCGCGATACCTGCGACTCCAGCAGCCGTAGATAGTGCCGGAACAACGCCTCGGGCATGTTCCCGGCCACCGGGGCGGCCGCCCCAACCGGCGCGGCCTGCAAAACCTGGTTCATCAGCAGCTTGATGTCCGCCAGCTCGCGGTACAACGCCTGCTCATCGGCTGACCCCTGCCCACCCACCGGCATCGCCGGCCGTTCCTCCCCCCGTCGGGGTCGCCCCTGCATGCCCACCGGCTCGGGCTCAGGCCCTGCCAGTATCACCGGCCGCGTCGCCGGAACAGCCACCGGCGCAGGCGGATCAAACATCACCCGTTCCGCGGCACGCTGCGGAGCAACCTCCGGCGTCCGCGCCCGCTGATACGCCGCCACCGCCGCGGGGACCGGCACCGCCGGCGCCCTTGCCCCCTGCGACGCCGCCGACGCGAATGACTCAGACCCGCGCTTCGGCCGCAGGCTCGCCTGATCGGAAGCCGTGATCTCCACAACCGACCGGGCACGCCAACCGAAGATCCCCCCCACTTTCGCCGACCGTGTGTGCAGGATGACCGCGTCGCCACCAAGGTGGCGTTTGACCAACGCCAAGGCCTCGGGCATTGTCGGGGCGCGGAATGTCCGGACGTTCATATTCGCCATCCGTGGCAGCTGAACAGACGCGCATCCTGCGCGTTCCTGAGAAGTGGGCGGATTGTCAGTTCAATAGCTCCAAAGGTCAAGATGATCTTAAATCGTGGATAACTTTCTGAATCATGAAACTACGCTGCCGCGGCGGTCGGCTGCCCGACCATCGCCGCGACCGCCGTCGGCACCGCGACCATCGCCACCGACTCGATCTCGACGCCATTGACGATCTCGTTGTACCCCAGCACCGCGGCGTTGGGCAGGTGCGGCTCGATGACCTGCCGGACGACCGCCCGGATCTGTGGGGAAGCGAGCACCACCGGCTGGTGACCTTGGCCGACCAACTGCCCAACTGCCTTCACAATCGCTTCTGATACCTGGCCGGACACCCGCGCCGGCATCGCGAACGACGTCGTGCCCGTCGAACGATCGATGTACGCGTTGATCAGCTCCTGCAGGTCCGGGTCGAGGGTGACGCACACAATCCGTCCGCCGATCGCAGCGGTGCTTGCCGCGTCCCCGGCCCCATCGACGGGCACGGCGTACTGCTGGCAGATCGACCGCCGCAGCGCGTTCCGCGCATACTCGGTCAGCACGTCCATGTCCTTGGTCTTCGGCCCCCACTCCGACAGCGTCTCCAGCACCGATTCGAGGTCGCGGATCGGCACGCGCTCTTTCAAAAGGTTCTGGAGCACGCGCTGCAGCTCGCCCGGTTTCACGATCGTCGGAACGACCTCCTCCACAAGCTTCGGCGCCTTCTCCTTCAAGCCGGTGACGAGGTTGTTGACCTCCTCGCGTGTCAGCAGCTCCGCGGCGTGCAGCTTGACGACCTCCGTCATGTGTGTCGCCAAAACGCTGGTCGGGTCGACCACCGTGTAGTTCATCGTCTCCGCACGCGTCTTGAGCGACGGCTCGATCCACCACGCGTCGAGCCCGAACGCCGGCTCGCGCGTCCGCTCCCCCTGGATCGCCCCGGTCGCGATCCCCGAGTCCATCGCCATCAGCCGCCCGGGGATCGTCTGACCCTTCGCGATTACTGCACCCTTGATCTTGATTCGGTACTCGTGCGCCGGGAGCTGCATGTTGTCGCGGATGCGCACCGGCGGCAGGATGAACCCCAGCTCGACCGCGAGCTGCCGGCGGACCGCCGAGATGCGCTCCAGCAGGTCGCCGCCCTGGGCCGTATCGACCAGCCCCACCAGCCCGTACCCCACCTCGAGCTCCAGCGCATCAACCTTCAGCAGCGCTTCCGGCGGTGGGCCCTCCGGCGCGGGCTTCTCCGCGTTCGCCTTGCTCGCCGCGGCCTGCTCCGCCGCACGCTTGGCCGACCGCCCCATCCACCATGCGGTCGTCGCGAGCGTCAGCGCCATGCCGAGCAGCGGCGCCTTGGGCAGCGGCGTAATCGCCAGCACGCACAGGAACCCCGCCGTCAGCCACAGCCCGATCGGCTTGGAGATGAGTTGCCCGGCCAGTTCCTCGCCGAGCGCCTGCTTGGAGCCCGAACGCGTCACGATGAGCGCAGACGCGATCGCGATCACAAACGACGGGATCTGGCTCGTCAAGCCGTCGCCGATCGTGAGCAGCGTGAACACCCGCGCGGTCTGCCCGACCGGCCATCCCCGCTCGATCATGCCGACGGCGAACCCGCCGATGACGTTCACGACGGTGATGATCAGCCCGGCGATCGCGTCGCCCCGGACGAACTTGCTGGCGCCGTCCATCGCGCCGAAGAAGTCCGCCTCGTGCGCGATCCGCTCGCGCCGTTCGCGGGCCTCCTTCTCGTTGATCGTGCCCGCCGAGAGGTCCGCGTCGATCGCCATCTGCTTACCGGGCATCGCATCGAGCGTGAACCTCGCGGCCACTTCAGAGATGCGTGTCGCACCCTTGGTGATGACCACGAACTGCACGATCAGCAGGATCAGGAAGATGAC
>JAEYNG010000407.1 GCA_023412695.1 Planctomycetota bacterium
GCCCGCGGCCCTATGGCGACTCGCGTGGCCGATGCTGAACCTCGCGATGTGGGGGGACCGGTGGTGGGGGAGCGGCCGGTCCGCGCCGCTCGATCGTGAGGCGGTCGCGGCGGCGTGAGCCCGATCATTCGTCTTCGCGCGGTTCGGATTCATCGTCGGTGGGTTCGGCCTCGGTGACCGGTGGCGCGGCCTCGGCAGGTTTGAGCACATCGGTCCACCGCAGGCGGAGGCCTTTGGCCTTGTACTCGGGGATCATGAACGCCCACGGCGAGAGGCGCTTGTTCAACTCGTCGGCCTGTTTGGCCGTCTCGGGCTGCTCGGCGGGTTTCTCGGCCGCGGCCTCGATAACGGCCCATGTCTTGCCGTCCTGCACGATGGAGCGCGCGGTGACGAGCAGGCCGTCGAACGTGGTGCCGACGGTGCGGATGCCGGATGCGAAGTGCGCGGCATCTACCTCGGCCGCCGGGCGGACGTCGTCGAGTGTCAGGCCGGAGAAGACAAAGCCGAGTTGATCGCCCGCCGTCGGTGCGGACAGCTGGCGACCCGGCGGGATGTTCTCCAGGAAGAAGCTGCTCTGCGTGGTGTCTGCGCGCGCGCAGGTGATCGTCTCGCCGTCGGGGTGGGTGACCGTCGCGGACTTCCACTTGTCGCGCGCGATGGTCAGGATCGTGCGGTCGATCCATGCGAGGGAATCCCATGGAACATCGATGCGCCCGGCGGCGAGCCATGACGCCGCCTCGCCGTCGCGGCGGACGTAGACCTCCGGCGTCGTTCCCCACTTTTGCGTGCCGATGATGATCGAGGCGAGCGATGCGCCGGCGGCGTCCTTGACCGTAACACGGGTCGGCTGCGTAGCCGCTTCATCCGTGGGGCGCGTGGCTTTTGCGTCTGACGAATCCGGGTCCTGCACGCCGATGCGCGCATACAGCTCGGGTTTGGAGGTCTTCTGCTCCACGACCCTCATCTGCGACAGTCCAATCAGCAGGCCACGAACGTTCTCAGACTTGGCCGGGTAATCGCCCTTCTCGGCGAGCACCCAGCCCGCGTCCTTCCGCACGTACGTGGAGGTAGCGCCGTTGCGGACAACCTGTATAGATGCCGAATCATTGATGCGCTCGGCGAGCCTTGGAAGCACGGGTTCGCCCGCTTTGGCGTCCTGCGGTGCGGTCGTGCTGGTGCGGGAGGTCACAAGGAACGCGGCGACGATCAACGCGCCGGCGATGAACGAGACAATCGCGATGGTGTGCGTCTTCATGATGCTTGTCCGCGCGATCAGGAACGGGTGGTCTGGATACGGCGATCGAGAGCGCGGCGGCGTGCCCGCCAGACGCCAAGGCCGAACGCGGCGAGGCCGACGGTTGCCGGCATCAGCCAGATGTTGATGAGCTTGATTGTGCGGCCGAGGCCCTCGATGTCCTTGTTGAGCTGGTGCTGCACCTCGCGGAGCTGGCGGCGTGTCTCGACCTGTTCCTGGCGGAACTTCTCGATCTCGGCCTGCTGCTCGGGCGTGAGGATGATCAGGCCTGCCGGGTTGTCAGCGTCGGGACGCGACTGCTGCAGCTCGTCGATCTTTGCCTGCGTCTCGCGCAGCTTGTTCTGGAGCTGCTGCTCGGTCGCGAGGTAGCGCTGCTCCGCGTCGCGCCGGAGGCGGTTGACGCGGTCGAACGGCCGTTGGTAGCTGCCGCGGGATCGCACGCTGATGAGGTCGCCGGAGCCGACGAGGTTGTCGATCGCGCCGATCGCGAGGTCGCCGTTGTCGGCGACCTTGGTGATGCCGAGGGAGATCGGGCCGAGCTTCTGCTCCTGCACCCACAACTGGTCGTGCAGCATGTCGCAGTCCGCGACGACGACAATGTTCGCGGGTTCGGTGGATTCGGCGAGATGCTGCGAAGCATCGGCGGGCATGTTGTCGCCGTCTTGCTCCGCGGTTGGCGGGCCGTCGAACGCGCTCCGCACGGCGCCGGTGATCCGGGCCGCGAGCACGAGCCGCTCGCCGCCGGCCTTATACTCGGCGAGAAGCGTCTTGGGATCCGGCATGAAGGAGACCTTGTCCTGCGGGACCATCGCGCCCGATTCGCCGGTGAAGGCCAGTGGTTCGAAGGTGGTCGTTGCGTCCGCCCGCTTGCGCAGCACGCCCGCGGTCGCGATGTTCAGGCTGCGCAGCTGGCCGGTGATCGCATCGTCGGCGGCGAGGTGGTCGTTGTCGAGGCCGAGCCAGAGCACGTAGTCAACCACTTCCGGCCGTCCCTGGCTGCCCGCGTTGACGCGCAATGCGAGCTCGCGGTCCGCGGCGATCTGGCCGGGCACGAGCTCGACGCCCCAGCGCTCGAAGAGCTTCGGCAGGTCGGAGTTCCTAGGTATGCCCATCGCCTGCATGGGGTTCATGCCGGGCGGTGCGTCAAGCTCGCAGTGCGGATCGACAAAGACCACGAGGCGGCCGCCGCGCATCACGAACTGGTCGATCGCGTACAGCGTGGCGTCCGACGGGTTCTTGGGGTGTACGAGCCACAGCACGCGGATTTCGGGCGGGATCTCCGTGGCGGTCGTCTCGATCGATCGGATGTCGAACATCTCCTTTGCGAGCGTGACGACCTTCCACGGGGGCGGGGGAGCCTGCCGCGTCATGGGGTTGAACTCGCCACCCTCCATCGGCAGCCAGCTGATGAGCCCGACGGTTGGCCGGACGGGGTCGGACAGGACGTGCACCATGCGGGAGACTTCGTACTCGAAGAACTCCTCGCGTTCGGGCCGGAGGAAGGGCATGACCTCCTGCTTGGCGGTCGAGTTGGTGCCGACGAGGCCGAAGTAGAAGCG
>JAEYNG010000439.1 GCA_023412695.1 Planctomycetota bacterium
GCACCTACCCGCTCCCCGAGGCGCAGGTGGACCGCTTCCTCCTCAAGCTCCGCGTCACCTACCCCTCCCGCGCAGAGGAACGCTCGATCCTCGACCGCATGGCCTTTACCCAGCCCCACGCCCTCGACGCCCAGCACAAGGAACCCGTGCTCCACCCGCGCGAGCTCCTCGCCGCCCGCGGCCTGGTGGACCGTATCCACATCGACGACAAGGTCCGCGAGTACATCGTGGACATCGTCCGCGCAACCCGCCCCGACGCGGCCAGCGGCAATGCCCGCTCCGACAAAGCCGAGCAGCTTGTCGAGTTCGGCGCATCGCCGCGAGCCACCATCGCGCTGGCGCTTGCGTCGCGCGCCGTGGCCGTGCTCGAGGGCCGCGCCTACGTCACGCCGCACGACGTCAAGTCCGTCGCGCCCGACGTCCTCCGCCACCGCGTCATCCCCAGCTACGAGGCCGAGGCACGCGAGCTCACCTCCGACGACCTCGTCAAGCGCATGCTCGACACGGTCCCCGCACCCTGATCCATCCCGTCTGCGTTCCCCATGACCCCCGCCGAACTCGCACGACAAGTCCGGCTCCTGGAGCTCAGCACGCGCCGCCGCGTGACCGAGGTCTTTGCGGGCGAGTACACCTCCGCCTTCAAGGGCCGCGGCATGGAGTTCGCCGAGGTCCGCGAGTACCAGCCCGGCGACGATGTCCGCTTCATCGACTGGAACGTCACCGCCCGCACCGGCAGGCCGTTCATCAAGCGCTTCGTCGAGGAGCGAGAGCTCACGGTCATGCTCGTCGTTGACCTCTCCGGCTCGTTCGAGTTCGGCACCGCGCCCGGCGGAATCGAGGGCCACGCCGGCGGCGAGTGGTCCGTCCTTGCCGATGGCTCCAAGCGTGCCGTCGCCGCCAAGGCCGCCGCGCTGCTCGCCTTCGCCGCCGTCCGCTCGGGCGACCGCGTCGGTCTCTGCGCCTTCACCGACCGCATCGAGCACTTCGTCCCGCCCCGCAAGGGCTCGCGCCACGCCCTCCGCCTTGTCCGCGAGCTGCTCGCGCTCGAGCCCCGCGGCCGCGAAACCGACCTGGCGCCCGTCGCCGATCGTCTCCGCCGCGTGCTCCACCGACGCTCGCTCATCTTCGTCATCTCCGATTTCCTCGCTCCGTCGGAGCCACGCGGCTTCGAGGCCAGCCTCCGCCGCCTCGCCCGAGCCGGCGGGGCCCGCGGCGGGCACGACGTCATCGCCGCCGTCGTACGCGACAAGCGCGACGCCGAGCTTGTCTCCGCCGGCCTCGTCCGCGTCCGTGACCCCGAAACCGGCCGCGAAACCGTCATCGATACCTCCAGCCGCCGCGTCCGCGACGCCTACAAGCAGGCGTTCGATCGCGCCGACGCCGACCTCTCCCGCGCTCTCATCGGCGCCGGTCTCCGCGGCGGACGTTCCCGCGTGGACCTCTGGACACACGAGCAGCCAGTGCACAGTCTTGTTGAGCTCTTCCACCGGAGGGAAAGGTGATCGCCGCGCCGCGTCACATCCTCCTCTTGCTGCTTGTCGCGTTCGCGGCGATCGGCTGCGATGCGCGTACCAACCCCGCCGCACCATCGCGATTCGCAATCTCCAACTCCACGTCCCTGAACGGTGTGACCGTCTTGACCTTCGGCTCCGCATCCTCAATCGGCATTGCGGACCGCTTCACACTGCTTGTTGAAGCCCGCGACACCGGCTCCACCCAGCCGATCACCTGGCCCGAAGCGCTCAGCGCCGCCGAGCCCGGCAAGCCCTTCCCGGCGAAACCAGAATCGCCGGAGGTCTCCGATTGGACCGTCCTCGAAGTATCGCATGCGACGCTCGCCCGTGGTCATGAAACCATGACGCTCGTGCTCGAGCCTTATCTCGCCGGTGAGAAGACGATCCCCTCGTTCATGTTTATCGCCGCGGGCCAGGTCCTCAACACCGAGCCGATCACGGTCACGGTCGCCTCCGCCGGCGCGCCGCAGCCGAACCCGGCCGACCCGCTCGGCGCACTCGCCGCGCTCGGCGATCCGCTCGCCCCGTCCATGCCCGAAGAACCGTGGCACACCTCGCCGCTGGCCATCGGCCTCGGCGTCGCCGTTGCGACGTTTCTCCTCGTCGGCGGCATCACTCTGCTGGTCCTCCGGTTGACGCGCCGCCGCGTGCTGTCCCCCGACGAACGCCTGAACGCCGAGTTGACGCAGCTCCGCGCCATGGTCGACCGCGACGCCGGGCCCGCCGCCGAGCATGCCATCGCTGCGTTCCGTGCATGGCTGGCCGCGACGGGCCGAGTCGCTGTCGGCACGACCGGCCCGCAGCTCGTCGCGTGGGTGCGCTCGACGCCCGCGTCAGGCAACACCGAGCTCGCCGACCGTCTCGCCGCGTTCGAGCACTGGCGCTTCGCCCCCGCGCAAACTATCGACCCCGCCCAGTCGCGCTGGCTCATCGAGTCCATATCGGCCTTCGCCGACGCGCTCCGCATGCCCGCATCTCAAACCGGAGGCACAGCCTGATGCTCACCTCCTGGTTCGACACGCTCCTCACCGTCCGCTGGGAGTCCTGGTGGGTCCTCACCCTCCTCCCGGTGCTGGTCCTCTTCTGGGTCCTCACCGCCATCCTCTCGCACCGAGCGCCCCGCGGCGGTGTTTCCACCATCTCCACGCTCGACCATCTGCCGCGCACGCTCCGCCAGCGCCTGGTCTGGCTTCCCGGCACATGCTGTTGGCTCGGCACATGCGTACTCGTCGTCGCCCTCGCCCGTCCGCAGCTCGGCATTGGCCGCGTTGAGACCTCAGCCGACGCCGTCGCCATCCAGCTCGTCGTAGACCGTTCCGGCTCCATGAACCAGTACATGGAGGCCGACGGCCGACTGCAATCCCGCATTGACATTGTCAAAGCCGTGCTCCGCGGCTTTCTCCTGGGCGACGGCGACGAGCTCCAAGGGCGCCCCGGTGACCTCATCGGACTCATCACCTTCGCCCGCTTTGCCGAGACCGCCTGCCCCGTCGTCCGCGACCCGCAAACCCTCTCGCAGCTCGTCGACACCGTCCAGACCGCGCGTGCGCAGTACGAAGACGGCACCGCCATCGGCGACGGCCTCGCCCTCGCCGCCGCGCGCCTGAAGCGCACCGAGGACGAGCTCAAGAACCGCAGCCGCGCAAACGCGCAGGCCGACATCAACATCAAGAGCAAGATCATCATCCTCCTCACCGACGGCGACAACAACGCCGGCGAGGCCGACCCGCTCGAAGCGGCGAAGCTCGCCGCGGAGTGGGGGATCAAGGTCTACACCATCGGCATCGGCGCGGGCGCCGACAGCTTCCAGATCGTCCGCACCTTCGGCGTCGAGCAGCGCGTCCGCGTCCCGAGCAACGTGGATGAGCAGGCGCTCAAGAGCATCGCCGAGATCACCGGCGGCGTGTACCACCGCGCGCAGGACGGCGAGGCCCTCCGCCGCGTCTACGCCGAGATCGACCGCCTCGAGAAGAGCTCCGTCAACACCGTGCAGTACACCGACTGGCAGGAGCAGTACGCCCTCCCCGCCTCGGTCGGCGCATCGCTCGTCGCCCTCGGCCTGCTTCTCAGTTCCACCTGGCTTCGAAGAACCATCTGACCCAGTCCATGTCATTCCTCGCGCCCGAGTTCCTGTATCTTCTCTTCGCCGCTCCGGTGGCAGCGGCCCTCCTCGCGCTCGCGCTCTGGTCACGCCGCCGCGCCGCCGCGCGCTTTTACGGCCAGGGTGCAGGCCGCCCGTGGGCGCCTGCACCCTCGCTTGTCCGCGGCGTTCTCAGCACGCTCTGCTGGACCATCGCCCTCGCCGCCGTCGCGGTCGCACTCGCGCGCCCCGCGCACAGCCCCCAACCTCGCAAGGTCGAGCGCTCCGGCCGCGATGTCGTCTTTGTCCTCGACGTCTCCCGCTCCATGCTCGCGCAGGACCTCCGCCCGACCCGCCTCGAACGCGCCAAGCTCATGGTCAGCGACGTCCTCGACGCCATCCAGGGCGACCGCGTCGGCCTCGTCGCCTTCGCCGGGACGCCCGTCGTCCGCTGCCCGCTCACCACCGACTATTCCTTCGCACGCATGTCCATCGAGTCGATCAGCACCGACTCCGTCGGCCGCGGCGGCACGGCCATCGGCGACGCCGTCCGCGCCGCGCTCGCCATCCTGC
>JAEYNG010000450.1 GCA_023412695.1 Planctomycetota bacterium
GTCAACGCCCGCGCCCCTCATCCCGGCCGACCTGCTCGAAGGCAGCGTCATCGCCGATGTCCTCCGCCGCGGCAAGCAGCTCGCCCTCGTCGGCCGGCCGACTAAACGCGACCCCGCCCGCGCGCTGGTCGTCCAGCTCGGCATGAGCGGACAGCTCTTCATGGATACCGACCCGCCCACGCCATCCACCCATGTGCACGCCGTGTGGACAGTCCAATCGACCGGCAAGCCCCGCACCCGGAACTGGTCCCTGATCTTCCGAGACCCGCGCCGCTTCGGCGGTCTCCGCATCTTCCGCACCCTCGCCGACCTCGAGACCCACTGGTCCGCCCTCGGCCCCGACGGCCTCGACCTCACCGCCTCCGATCTCCACCGCGCAACCCGCGACTCCGCCCGCCCGATCAAGGCCCTCCTCCTTGACCAGTGCGCCGTCGCCGGCATCGGGAACATCTACGCCGACGAAGCGCTCTTCCGCGCGGGCATCAGGCCCTCCCGCCGCGCCGACCGGCTGAAGGAATCTCAAACTGCATTGCTCGCCGCCGCAATCCGGGGAGTACTCGCCGAAGCCGTCGAGGCAAGGGGTTCCACCCTCCGCGACTACCGCGATGCCGAAGGACGCGAGGGCGGATTCCGCGTCCGTCACGCCGTCTACGGCCGCGGCGGCAAGCCGTGCACCCGATGCGGCACCAAGCTCCGCGAAGCCGTCCTGGGGCAACGTACGACCGTCTGGTGCCCACGCTGCCAGCAGTGAGTGGAACACCGGTTATCCACACGGCGGCCTCCGCCACCCCGACCCTCTGTTCGGGTGGGGATCGTCCCCGGCTGTATTCTCTTTCTAGAACAAGAGAGATTCTTAATAGCAGTAGAAGGAAGTGCTGTCGGATTGGGGGCGAGTCGTGCGCAAGAACCATAACTCGTTCACACAAGAGCACTTACATAAGCTGGAGCGAGCGAACAACCTGTCGGTTGCGTGTCGCCCGCGCTCGGCTTGTGCCCGTGAATCGGTGTAACCGACAGGACGTTGCCGCCCAAGCCGGCCAAAATCCCGCGCGCCGCCGCGCGCCCGCGCCCGTCTTTCCACCAACTGTTCACATTCCGGCTGACGATTGCGCGGCACCCGCCAAGACAAGGGAGTCTCGCGCGCAACCTTACGCGCCGATCGACTTGAACTGACCCTCGATCACGACCAGCGATCGCGCGAAGTCCGTGTCACTCTCCAGCCGCGTCTCCACCATCTTCACCGCGTGCATCACGGTTGTGTGGTCCCGGCCCCCGAAGAACCCCCCGATCTCCTCCAGCGAGTACCGCGTGTGCCGCCGCGCCAGGAACATGCACACCTGCCGGGGCAGGGCGATCGACCGCTGCCGACGCTTGGACTGCAGGTCCGACACCTTCACCCCGAAGAAGTCGGTCACCGCGGCGATGATGGTCTGGATCTGGACGGTCTTGTCGTTCCGCTCGACGTTATCCCCGAGAGCGGCGAGGGCGAGCCCCATGTCCACGCCGCGCTTCTCGACGTGCGACAGCACCTGCAGCTTCACCACCGCCCCCTCGAGCTCGCGGATGTTCGAATCGATCTTCGCCGCGATGTGGCAGGCGACATCGTCGGGCATCTCGAACCCACGCAGCCGGGCCTTCTGCTTCAGGATCGCCACCCGCGTCTCGTAGCAGGGGGGCGCGACGCTCGCGACCAGACCCCACTTGAACCGGGAGACCAGCCGGTCCTCAAGGTCGGGGATCTCTTCCGGCGGCGCATCGCTCGACAGGATGATCTGCTTGTGCGACTGGTACAGGCTGTTGAACGTGTGGAAGAACTCTTCCTGTGTCCGGTCACGCTTGGCCAGGAAGTGCACGTCATCGATCGCCAGCACATCGACATCCCGGAAGATGTGCCGGAACGCCGTCATCTCTCCCGCCTGCACGGCCTCCATGAACTGCGTCATGAAGCCCTCGCACGACGTGTAGAAGATCCGCGTGCTCGGGTCCGTCTGCTTGATGCGGAGGCAGATCGCCTGAAGCAGGTGTGTCTTTCCGAGTCCAACATCCCCGTGCACGAAGTACGGGTTGTACGCGCGGCCGGGGTTCGATGCAACCGCGAGCGCCGCGGCGTGTGCCAGCCGCGAGCCCGGCCCGACCACGAAGTTCTCGAACACGTAATCCGGATTCAGGACGAGTGAATACGGATACGTGCCAGATGTCGTGGTGCGAGACTGAACACCCAATCCCTCGTGCGCGTTCGTCGGTACAAGCGGCGCAGGCGGGCTCGCCTGCCCGTTTGCGCTCTCGAGCGATGCGCGAACAGCCTCCGTGCGCACCGTCACCGTCGGCTCGATCGGCGCCTGCTGCGCACGCGGTGCGGGCTCGACCTCATCGCTCGGCCCGAGGAACTGCACGCTGATCAGCCGCTGCGAGATCGTGCGTGCCGCGTCGTTAAACGGCTCCAGGCACGTGCGCTGCAGGTAATCCCGGTGGATGAGCGAATGGGCGCGCAGCCGCAGGACGCCCCCGTTGATCCCCACCGGCTCGATCTCCTCGAACCACTGCCGGCAGATCTCCGGGTGCGCGGACTTCAGGTGGGCGAGCATCCCGCCCCACAACTGGCGGTCAGGCAGACTTGCACGGATGGGCGTGGAAATGCCTGGCACGTTGGGCACCGCAGAGAGGTTCACGTTTCGCGGCCGCGGCGGGCGTGGAAAATCCACAGCGCCGTGACAAGTGACCAACGCTAATCGATCCGGCGCGTTTGTCAAGCCGCCCTGAAAGACAGGTTGTTTTGCGCCGCGCTTGACTTGATGGGGCGCGCGCGTGTACGTGCGCGGCGGCGTCCGGCCTGTCACTTCGACAGTTCGAGCTCGCGAGCAACGTCCTTCACGAGCTTGCTGGAATGCGCGGGCCGTCGAGCCGACTCCAAGGCGATGTTGATCGCCTCGATCACCTCGGCATTCGAACTCTCCTCCGGCCGAATGAGATTGTTCTGCACGAGCCAGGAGCTGACCGCGCACCACCTCCACAGCGGCGAATGGTCCGCGAGGTGACACTCGGGCGGCGGGAACCTGCCCGGGCCGCGCTGTGCATTGATGTATTGATGTACGAGCTGGCGAGAACGACCCATGAGGCGTGCGATGTCCGCGGCCGTGACGAGACTGCATTCATCGACGCGCAGCACCTGTGCGCCGATCCCCGCGTGATGAACATCGCGGATCGCACTGACGATCGCTTCCCTGAGCGACGGCGCGGAGCGGCTGAACTCAAGGTACAGCCGGCCGTACTGCATGCTCAACGTCGCGTCGTCACACCCGGCCCCGAAGAGCGCGTCCTCGACCTCACCCGTGAGCTCATCGACACCGCTCACGATGAGCGCGAAGTCGAACTCCTGTTCACGCGGTTCCGTCACGCGGTTGGCGGTCTTCTTGCTCATGCCGGCTCAGCCTCCATTGATCGATACGCCCGACTCCATACCGCGGTGCGGACAACTGTCAACAACCTTGCGGATGTGGCGGGCGTGATTCTCAGGGCTCCGCGGCGTGGACCACACGCTCACGATGCAGCCCTCCCGCGTGGCCTGCGGACAGAACAACCTTCCCCATGCGTGGCCGTTGGACATCTGGACCCGCCACCCGAGCTGCTCGGCATACTGCACCGCCTTCTCGATCTCCGGCTTAGGGTGCCTTGGTCTGGAAATCGGCATGACTATACCCCACAGTTGACAAGTGTCAAGCAATGCCCGGCCCCGCCCCGCGTTATCGGCCGATTCAAGTGTGCACAAATCGTACAACGTGGCGCGTGCAGCGTCACGACATCTGCTGTCCCTGAGAGAGCGTCCTTGGCGAATGAAAAAGGCCCGGCTTTCCGGGCCTTTCGAAACACTCTCATGATTATGACTGTCGCGCTCACCCCGGCAGGTTCACCGGCATCACCACATACAGAAAGTCCCCCGCCTCCGAGCGGATCAGCCCCGGCTTGTTCGGAGCCTTCAGCTCCACGATCACCTGCTGGTCCGGCACCACCTTCAACACGTCCACCAGGAAACTCGGGTTGAAGCTGATCTCGATGTCGTTGCCCTCGAAGTTCGCAAGGTCCACCGCGATCTCCGACTCGCCCATCTCCGGTGCGCGGCTGGAGAGCTTGAGCCGCTTGTCGCCGCCGGTGAAGCTCATCCGCACGCCGCGCGACTCCTCGTTCGTCAGCACCGTCGCCTTGCGCACCGCGCTGGTCAGCTCCTCGCGCCCGGCCAGGATCTTCCGGTCGTTCTCGCGCGGGATCACGTCCTCGTACGGGGGGAACGTGCCCTCGACGAGCGTGCTGCTCAGGATCGCCCGCGGGTGACCGCCCCCGCCGCCCTTGCCCTTCTTCCCCTCCTCGCCCTCGCTCGCGCCGCCGCCGAACGCGAAGAACACGCGCGACTCGCCCACCGCCATGCGCACCGGCTCCTCGCCGTCGCGCACGAGCTTCTGCGCCGTCAGCAGCGCCTTCGTCGGGATGATGCACGTCACCGCGTCGCCCTTCCCGCCGCCGCTCCCGCCCATCGGCCCGGGGATCGTCGCGCGGCAGAGCGCCAGCCGCCGGCCGTCCGTCGCCACCATCTCCAGCTTCTTCCCCTCGCGCTTCAGCAGCACGCCGTTGATCGCGTACCGGCTCGTCTCCCGCGCCGTCGCGAACACCGTCCGCGCGATCGTGTCGGCGAGCTGCCCCGCCGGCTGCGCAAACACCGTCCTCGCGGCGTCAGGCCCCGAGCCCGCGATCGCCGCGTTGAAGTCCGGCAAAGGCGGGAAGTCCGCCGCGGGGAAGCAGAACACGCGGAAGTGCGCATTCGCGCCGCGGATGTGGCACTGGTCCCCCTCGATCTCGAGC
>JAEYNG010000508.1 GCA_023412695.1 Planctomycetota bacterium
CCTCGACGCCGTCCGCCCCGACGCCGTGGGGCTCGTCGAGCTGGAGCTGTGGCCGAACTTCGTTCGCGAAGCGGTCCGCCGATCGATCCCGCTCTGCGTGATCAACGGGCGACTCTCCGCCCGCTCGTTCCGCGGCTATCACCGGTTTCGATCGTTCTTCGCACGAACCTTCGGCGCACTCGAGTTCGCGGCGGTGCAGGATGCGGCGTACGCGGAACGCTTCAGCGCAATGGGCGTCCGGCCAGACCATGTCCGCATCACCGGGTCGATGAAGTGGGACTCGGTCAGCCTTGATGACCGCGTGCCCGGAGCGGAAGAGGTGGCCGCGAACCTGGGCATCGACCGTTCGCGGCCGCTGATCGTCGCGGGCTCGACAGGACCATTGCCACCGCCATCGACCCGATACCGGGTCGACGGTCCCGGCGCACTGACCGAGGAACGTCTTTTCAGCAACGCCTGCCCCCCCGCCGCCCAGCTCCTCTGCGCCCCACGCAAACCAGAGCGCTTCGACGAAGCCTTCGCCGCCATGGGCGGCGAATCGCGATGCGCCCGCCGCAGCCTGACGATGATTGACCCGGCAGCGCCCAACGCGCCGCGGCTCGACCGCTTCCTCCTCGACACGATCGGCGAGCTCCGCGCGGCCTATTCCCTCGCCGACATCGCCATCGTCGGCCGCTCATTCGGCGACCTCCACGGGTCCGACCCGATCGAGCCCATCGCCCTCGGCAAGCCCACGCTCATCGGCCCTCGATACGGCGACTTCGAGTCCATCGTCGAGACGTTCCGCGCTGCCGGTGCGATCCAGATAGTTGATGCGGCGGAGCTCGGCGCTGCGCTCTCTGCGTTGCTGGCTGACCCCGGCCGCCGCGAGGCCATGGCCGACGCCGGCCGCGAGTGCGTCCGCGCCAACCAGGGCGCGACCGCCCGCCACGCGGACATGCTCTTCCAACTCACGGGCGTCGGTGTCATATAACAACCGCGCGACGCTGAAAGCCTTTGCATGCAACGATGTTCTTGCGTGCCGCCTGCATCCGCACGTGAATCGCGTACGTATACAACTGCACACACCCGCGGCGGAAGGGAAACCAGAAACCGCGAGCAGGCCTCTTCACTCTGGGCTCCGAATCCCCCGCCCCCGTACGGACCGGGCTGAGGATTCGGAGCCTTTTGCTTGACGCCTTCGCGCCTTACACCGCGCTGGGGTGCCAGATCGTCTTCATCTCGACCACGGGCTCGATCCACCACGGCGATTCGCACGCCGCGGCGTCGTACCAGTCTATCGCAACAGCCGATGACTTCGAGCCGCGCCGGCCCGCGATGATCTCGCTCAGAACGCGTACGCGCTTGACATTCTCCGCCGCGCCCTCGCGCAGCGTTCGCGCCTGCACCTCCGAAACGCCCGCCGCGATGGCCGCATCGATGTCCCGGTGCCCCGCGATCACCGGCACAAGCTCATCGCGCGTCCCGGTCAACAGGTTCAGCACACCGCCCGGCAGGTCGCTCGTGGCGAAGACCTCGGCCAGCACCGCCGCGCCGATCAGGTGCTTCTCGCTGGCGACCGCGACCACCGCGTTGCCGGCGCACAGCGCGGGGGCACAGAGGCTGACAAGCCCCAGCAGCCCCGGCTCATCGGGCGCGACGACCGCGACGACACCAGTCGCCTCGGGCACGGTGAAGTTGTAATACGGCCCCGCCACCGCGTTGTTGCACCCCAGCACCTGCGCGAACTTGTCCGCCCACCCGGCATACGCCACCAGACGGTCGATCGCTGCCGCAACCTCTTGCCTCGCCGCGGCGGGCTTCTCGCCACCCGTCACCAACGCGGCCGTAAGCTCCTCGCGCTTCCCCTCCATCATCTCCGCCATGCGGTACAGGATCTGTCCCCGCAGATACGCTGTCGCGTTCTTCCACCCCGGCAGCGCCTTCCGCGCCGCAGTCACCGCATCGCGCAGGTCCTTGCGCGACGCGTGGCTGACGTGCGCCGCCACACGCCCGCGTGGACCGGCAACGGCGATGGTCCGGCCGCTCTCCGAGCGCGGGAACTTGCCGTCGATGAACAGCTTGTAGGTCTTGGTGACTTCGAGACGAGTTGACATGGAGGGCTCTTTCAACACGGAGGCGCACAGGCAGTCCGATTGTACTGCCCAAACGGCTGTATCATGATTGAAATGTTCACCGTCCGCACGACAACGGAAACGGATGGCCGCTGGATGGCGGAGGTGCCTGAACTCCCGGGCGTTGTGGCATATGGCACGAGTCGCGAGGAGGCGATACAGCGCGTTCAAGTCCTGGCGCTCCGCGTGCTCGGCGATCGGCTTGACGCCAACGAAGTCACTCTTTCTCTTAACAACTTGTTCGAGATCGCTGGCGATGCGCGATCGACGAATGCTTGTTCGCCTGGCTGTTGCGGTGAATGCGGACGTCGATTACGCCGTCATTGGGCTCCGCGACGCCTCATGTACACCGTCTTGATCATCGGACAGCATCTGGTTCGCGACTGCACTCTCAGTGCTGCTCGTCAGCTCCCGCTGGGACATCCTGTACATGAGCTACTCGGATTCCAGCATCGGGATCACAAAGGGAACTCTCTTTGTCCAGCGACCCGAGTTCCAGTCGCCAATCTCGTACACCTACGGATGGCAGATGTACGACCGCGATCTTCCGATGCAATGGTGGCCCTGGGAGATCTCGTCGTATCGCTTCATTACCCCAATCTGGTTCTGGGTTGTGTTCGCGGCAGCACTTGCAGGGCTTGGCATCTGGCAAAGGCGCCGCGACTCACGGCCCGGAATGTGCGGGAAGTGTGGCTACAACCTTGCAGGGCTGAAGCCCGGGCAACGATGTCCGGAATGCAGCGAAGCGAACATCACGCCGACAGCGACAAGAAGTTGAGCTTCAAGACCATCGCCTCGGGCACGGTCGCCACGCACTTGGTCTTCCCTCGCTCATCAACGAACTCGACCTCGTACGTCCTGCCGTCCTGATATCGATGGACAATCGCACCGACATCACCTCTCCGGAGTCCCTGCGCCGCGAGGTCTTGCGTCAATGCCACAACATCGTGTTCACTGAGCATGGCCTTCACTCCACGTAGCAGGTGATCAACCTTGGTCGCTTCAAGCCAGGCTCGAGTAACCAGACAGACAGCACTCTGTGCTCCGACACCGGGCCCATCATGGTGAATCTTACCTCGTACTTGGTCCCGTGCGGACTGGCCTGACCGATTCGAGCGTCCTCCGTCCGAACGGCCTTCAGCAGCGCGGCCTTCAAGACCGGCGCGTTCGCCTTGGACAGTCCGAGAAGCTGATCAAACAGCCGCGCGTGGTGCCGTCCGACCGGGTGATCCGGGTTGAGCGCATAGTCGAGCAGCTTGGCATCTTCGACTATTGCATCATCGGCGAACGGGACTCGCATGACTTGGATTCTACAGAGCCCTGCCCCCGTGCGCCTCCGTGTTTCAATCCGGACAGCCTCACACATCCACATACCCCCTCAACCCCTGCATCCCCCCCTCCCTTCCAAACCCGCTCTCCTTGAACCCGCCGAACGGGCTCGCCGCATCGAACTTGTTGTACGTGTTCAGCCACACCACACCCGCCTCCAGCTTCCGCGCGACCTCGAAGATCTTCGACCCCTTGTCCGTCCACACGCCCGCGGCCAGTCCATACGGCGAGTTGTTCGCCCGCGTCAGCGCCTCCTCCGGTGTGCGGAAGCTCATCACCGCCAGCACCGGCCCGAAGATCTCTTCCCGCGCGATCGTGTGCGACGGCTGCACGCCCTTGAAGAAACACGGCCGGCACCAGAAGCCCTTTGCAGGCAGGCCGGCGCGGGCCGAAACCAATGCACGCTTGCCTTCATTTGGCAGTTTGCTCGTCTGCTCATCTGCCATTTCCACGCTTCGCGGCACACACAACTCTGCCCCCTCCTCCGTGCCCTGCTTCAGATACCCCTCGATCCTCTCGAGCTGCGCCCGCGAGTTGATCGCGCCGAGGTCCGTGTTCTTGTCCATCGGGTCGCCGACCCGCAGGCTCGCAAGGCGGATCGCCAGCTTCGCGGTCACTTCCTCAAGCACCCCCTCCTGCACGAACAGGCGCGAGCCCGCGCAGCACACGTGCCCCTGGTTGAAGTAGATCCCCTGCACGATCCCCTCGACCGCCTGATCGATGCTCGCATCCGAAAAGATGATGTTCGCCGACTTCCCGCCGAGCTCGAGCGTGAGCTTCTTGCTTGTGCCGGCGATCGCCGCTGCGATCTTCTTCCCCACCTCCGTCGAGCCCGTGAACGCGACCTTGTCAATTCCCGGATGGTTGACGATCGCTGCCCCCGTCCGCCCGTCGCCCGTCACGATGTTCACCACGCCCGGCGGCAGCCCCACCTCGTCACAGATCTCCGCCAGCCGCAGCGCGGTCAGCGGCGTCGTCTCCGCGGGCTTCAGCACCACCGTGTTCCCGCACGCCAGCGCGGGCGCGATCTTCCACGCCGCCATCAGCAGCGGGAAGTTCCACGGAATGATCTGCCCGCACACACCCACCGGCCGCGGCTTCCGACCCGCAAACGCATACTCCAGCTTGTCCGCCCACCCCGCGTGATAGAAAAAGTGCTGCGCCGCCAGCGGCACATCCACGTCCCGCGACTCACGGATCGGCTTCCCCCCGTTCATCGTCTCGAGGATCGCCAGCTCCCGCGCCCGCTCCTGGATCCGCCGCGCGATCCGGAACAAAAACTTCCCGCGTTCTTTCGCCGGCAACGCCGCCCATCTCCCCTGCGCCTTCCTCGCGGCTCGAACCGCCGCATCAACCTCCGCCTCACCCGCCTGCGTGATGCGCGACAGCACCCGCTCGTTCGCCGGGTTGATCGTCTCAAACGCGCCGCCCCCGTCGCTCCCCCCACTCTTCTTCCCCTTCGGCTCGATCCACCGGCCATCAATGTACAGCCCGTACCGATCGGCGATCGATACCTTCACCGTCTCCGGGGCGGGTGCGTACTCC